>NZ_JBFAMR010000132.1:0-12517 GCF_040656595.1 Actinoplanes sp. NPDC049802 | reverse complement strand
GGACCGGCTTCGGTCCGTCGCCGAGCGGCTCAGAGCCCCGGCGCGACGAACCACTCAGAGCCCCGGCGCGACGAACCACTCAGAGCCCCGGCGCGACGAACCACTCAGAGCACGGTGCGGCGGCGGCTGACGGCGGCCGCGCCGAGCAGGACGAGGACCGGGGCCGCCGTGACGGCGATGCCGAGCGTGGGGGTGCCCTCCCCGACGACGGCGCCGACGGAGACCGCGGTGAGATGGGTGAGGAGATCGCACAGGACCAGGGCGGCCACCGCGAGCGGGACCCGGGCGTCCACCAGCGACCACGCCAGGCCCAACACCACCAGGGCGATCATGGTCTGCTGCTGGAGGTGGAAGGCCGGGCCGAGCATCGTGATGAGGCCGGTCGGCAGGGCGATCACGGCGACCGGCACGGCGGCCAGCCACGGCGCCGGGCTGGAGCGTTCCCGGACGGGGCTCAGGTTGACGGCCGGCACCAGCAGGGCGGCGACGGGGGCGGCCCAGAATCCGTCGTTGAGGTAGGAGCCGGTCATCTCCAGGGCGATCGCCGACGGTGCGACGGCCAGGACGGCGGCGAACGCGGCCAGGCGGTAGGCGCCGCGGGCCAGGGTGACGAGGGCGACCACGTGCAGGGCGAGGCCGACGAGGCCGGCGACCGCGTACTGGAGGATGCCGGGCGGGCTGCCGAGGATCGCGGGCACGTCCAGCGGGAGGGAGCTGAGCAGGTCGACCGCGACGGCGTACACGAGAAGGGCGAGGGCGGCGAGGCGGGTCGCGGAGTGGGCGAACTCCCGGGGTGTGCGGTGGACGTCGGAGCCGGCCCGGGCCCGTAGCGCGCCGAGGACCAGGGCGGACGTCTCGCGGAGGGTGGGTCGCTCGCCGGACTGGAGCAGGGTGTCGAGGATCTCGTCGCGGGGCGAGTGGGCCGGGTAGAGGCGGACGAGGCGGGCGTAGCGGCGTTCGATCGGGTTCATGCGGGGCGCACCACCGGGCGGGTCACGACGCGGGCGGCTTCGGCATACACCCTGGCCTGTTCCTCGAGGGCGGCGCGGCCTCCGGGGGTGAGCTCATAGGAGCGGCGGGCCCGGCCGTTGACGATCTCCTCGGCGGCGACCTGGATGTGGCCGCCGGTGGTGAGCCGTTCGAGTGCCGTGTAGAGGGTGCCGGTGGCGAGGCGGATCCGGCCGCTGGACAGCTCGGACACCCGCCGGATGATCGCGTACCCGTGCAGCGGCCCGTGTTGCAGGGCGGCCAGGGTGAAGTACGTGGTTTCACGCATGCACCCGACTATACGTAGTTACACGACATATGACGAGTCCAGGCCATCGGTATTGGCTCTGGTCCGGCGGTTCGATCGGGCACAGGATCGGGGCATGCATCCGGAAACCCGTCTCGTCCACGTCCGCGTCCCGGTCCCGGCCAGCACGCCGCTGTCGGTGCCGCTCTATCAGACGTCGTCGTTCGCGTTCGACGATCCCGGCCCGCTCGCCGACGGGCTCAACCGGCCGGACGGCTCCTACGTGTACTCGCGGTTCGCCAACCCGACCGTACGGGCCCTCGAGGAGACCGTCGCCGACCTGGAGGGCGGGGTGGCGGCGATCGCCACCGGCTCCGGGATGGGCGCGATCTCCACGGTGCTGCACGGACTGCTGCGCACCGGCGACCACGTGATCGCCCAGCACACCCTCTACGGCGGCACCCTCGCCACCCTGCGTGACCTGTCCGACCGGTTCGGGATCGACGTCACCTACGTGACCGGGCACGATCCCGAGGAGGTACGGGCGGCGCTCACCCCGCGTACCCGGATCCTCTATCTGGAGACCGTCGCCAACCCGACCGGCCACGTCAGCGACCTGCCCCGGCTCGCCCCGATCGCCCGCGCGGCCGGGGTCACCACGGTCGTCGACAACACGTTCGCCACGCCGGTGCTGTGCCGGCCGATCGAGCACGGCGCCGACGTCGTCATCCACTCGGTCACCAAGTTCCTGGGTGGCCACAGTGACGTGACCGGCGGCATCGCGGTCTTCGCCGACGACGGCCGCTACCGGACGGTATGGGGACACGGCGTGGAGTTCGGTTCGGTGGCCGACCCGTTCGCGGCCTGGCTGACCATCCGCGGTCTGCAGACGCTGGCGTTGCGGATGGCCCGGCACGAGCAGAACGTGGCCCGGATCGCCGGGTTCCTCACCGGGCATCCGGCGGTCGAGCGGGTGCTGTGGACCGGTGCCCCGGACCATCCCAGCCACGCGGTCGCGGCCACCTTCGTGGACGGCTTCGCCGCGCCGTTCTGTTTCGACCTCGCCGGCGGCTACGACGCGGGCCTGCGCTTCCAGCAGGCGATACGGCTGGTGCGGCTGGCGCCGTCGCTCGGCGGGACGCAGACGCTGATCCTGCATCCGGCGAGCAGCTCCCACCGGCAGCTCGACGCCGAGCAGCTGCGGGCCGCGTCGATCGGCCCCGGCACGATCCGGATCGCCGTCGGCATCGAACACCCCGACGACCTGATCAAGGATCTGGAGCAGGCGCTCGGCGCGAGCTGACCGTCCGCACACCGTGCCCGGTATCGATCCGGGTGTTTCCGATCCGCCCGAACGGGCACAGAACGTGCGGAGGACATCCGCGACGGTTTGAGGAGACCCCCCGATGGCAGGCAACGAGCACGAGGTCAACCGCAGCGCCAAGAGCGGGCGGTTCGTCAAGGAGAGCACCGCGAAGCGGCAGCCGGAGACCACCACCACCGAAACCGTGGGCGGGGACTCCGAACGCGGCGACCGCGAGGTCAACCGCAGCGCGAAGACCGGCAAATTCGTGACGGACACCACCGCGGAGCTGCACTCGTCCACGACGGAGACACAGAAGCTCTGATCCTCCTCGCCGAACCCGCCCTCCGCGCCCATCTCGCGGTGGGCGGGTTCATTTTCTCCGGTACGCGTGACTTCGTCCCGCCGAACTGAACCGTCCCGTCCGTGCGGCGCGATCTCGCTGCTCGCTCCGGCCTGTGCCGCGCCCGCCGGGCCGGCGTCGATCCGGCCGTCCCTCTCGCGGCCGGCCGCGCCTTCCGCCGCCCGGTGCCGCGCTCCGGCGCAGCGGGAGTGCGGCACCGGGGACCACAGATCTCAGCCCGGCGGCCGCGGCACGGGCCTGCGCGGGCAGCGGCATCGCGCCGGGCGGGCGGAACAGCCCGAAATGTACGGGACTACGCCACGCGTACCGGAAATGGGGTTGGGAGGCGATCGACGGGCCTTGCGCGGGTGCGGGATGGTCTGGTGGGGTCGAAGGACCGTCCTCCGAGGAGTCGCCGGCATGCGGAAGCATCTGATCGTCGTTCTTCCCGGAATCGGGGGCAGCGTCCTGGCCCCGAAAGGCCGCCCGGACGAGCCGGTGTGGTCGGTCGGCTGGCCGGACCGGCGGCTGCTGCGCCATCCGGAGATGTTGGCGCTCGATCAGGAGCTGGAGCCGGTCGGGCTGATCTCGTCGCTGCGGCCGGTGCCGTTCTGGACGGCGATCACCGGCTACGAACGGGTGGTGGCGGCGCTGTCGGACGGCCGGAACCCGGATCCGACGGTGCTGGCGGCGCCCTATGACTTCCGGCGCGGAATCGTGCCGGCCGCGCAGCGCCTCGACGACCTGGTACGGCAGCGGCTGGAGACGCTGTGGCCGGGCGCCGACCACCGGCGGCGAGTGATCGTGGTGGCGCACTCGATGGGCGGGCTGGTGGCCCGGTACTGGATCGGGCCGGGCGGCGCCGCCGGGCTGTGCCGGTCGCTGATCACGCTCGGCACCCCGCACTGGGGCGCCCCGAAGGCGCTGTCGGTGATGGCGCACGGGCTGCGGATCGGCGGCGTGAGCGTGCTGCCGGGGCTGCGGGACGTGCTGCGCACCTGGCCGGGCCTGGCCCAGCTGTTGCCGCGCTATCGGGCGGTCGGGCATGCGGGCGGTCTGTGGTATCCGCATGAGGTCCCGTTGCCGTGGCGGGAGTGGGGCGCTGATCCGAGGGCCGCCTACGACCTGCACCGGGAGATCGAGGCGGCGTGGGAGAACCTGCCGCGGAGCGGGACCACGATGGTGCCGCGAATCGGGTTCGGGCACGGCACCCTACGCGACTGCCGGTGGGACGGCGCCGAGCTGACCGTGTCACCGGCGCCGCCGGCGTGGCCGGAGCTGGGCCGCTGGGACGACGAACGCGGCGACGGCACGGTGCCCGCGTTCTCCGGGCTGCCGGTGGAGATGCGGCAGCCGCCGGAGGACTTCCTGATCCGGCGGCGGCACGGGCAGCTCGGCGCGCTGCGGGAGGTGTCGGCGCTGGTGGCCCGGCTGGAGGGTCGTGGGGATCTGTGGGCGTACAAGGGCGACCGGCGTCCGGCGGTGCTCGGCCTCGATCTGGAGGAGCTGCACGCGGCCGGCACGCCGATCCCGGTGGCCGCGTCGATCCGCGGCTCGCAGGTGAGAACCGACGCGGGGCCCGTGTGGGCGTCGGTGCTCGACGTACGGGGGCGCCCGATCGGCGTCGACGCGCGGCTGGAGTACGACGGCGAGCACCGTGGCGTGCTGCCGGGGCTGACGCCGGGTGTCTACCGGCTGCAGGCGACGGTTCGCGGCGTGCCGGGGGCCGGTGACCTGACCACCGAGCAGACGATCGAGGTGTTCGATGACGCGGACCTCTGAGTGGCCGCCGTTCGACGGGGATCCGGGCCGCTACGTGGTGCCCGAGGCGGTGGCGATGCACGCGGCCGTTCCGGCCGGTTCGGCGGAGTCGGCCGTCGTCCGGCTGCGGGCCGTCTGGGACGCGCTTCGCCGGATCCGGATCGGGTACGCCCACGAACCTCCCGGCCCGGGTCCGCAGCGGGTGCGGCCGCCCGCGGAGGTGCTGGTCGCGCCGCGCGCCGGGACCTGTCTGGACCTGGCGCTGGTGCTGGCCGGGGCGCTGGAGCACGCCGGGCTCCGGGCGGGGGTGGTCCTGCTGGACCCGGCCGGCGACGGCGACGGGCACGCCCTGACCGTGGCACGCCTGCACGGGGACCGGCCGTTCCCGGCGCCGGCGGCCGAGTTCGCGGCGGCGCTCGACGGTCCGCCGCGCGACTTCGTGGCGATCGACCCCAACGGGCTGGCCGTCTCGCTCGGCGCCACCTCGACGACCGGCCTGGACACCGACCTGGACACGGCCGTCGCGACCGGCCACGCCATGCTGTCGGACCCGCGGTTCACCTGGCGGCCGCCGGTCCCGGGCGAACCGGGCCGGCACCGGCCGCCACGCCTGCCGCCGGTGCTGCCGCTGCGGGAGATCTACCGGGCGCCGGACGCCGCCGGGTCGGTGCTGGCCCTGGTTCGGGCGGAGTACGCGCTCACCCCGTTCCAGGCTCGCGACGAGCTGCTGGTGCTGGATGACTTCGCGCGGCGGGTGGCGGCCGGGGAGCGTACCGGTCTGGTCGTCGTCCACGGCACGGGTGGCGCCGGCAAGACCCGGCTCGCGCTGGAGCTGGCCGACCGGTTCCGCCGGGAGGGCTGGTACGCGGGCCCGTTGCGCTCCCCGGACGGGCTCGCCGAGGTGACCGCTCCGCTGATGGTGATCGTCGATTACGCGGACGCCTCGGTGACGGCGCTCGACGAGCTGCTGGACGTGCGGGGTAGCGCGAAGGGCCGCCCGCCGTGGTGGTGGCGACGGCCCGGTCCATCGACGGCGACTGGCTGACCGAGGTCACCCACGCCCGTACCCACCTGCTCGAGGTCATCGGCCTGGACGAAGCCCACCCGCACCCCGGCCAGGTCTACGAGCGCACTTTCGCCGCACTGCGCCCCGGCCCCCGGCCGCCGCTACCGGAACCGCGCCCCGGACACACCTGGACCACCCTGGACCTGGTCCTGTTCGGCTGGCTGGCGGCCGTCTCCGGCGGCGCCCTCCCGGCCACCCGCGACGGCCTCTACCGGCAGGTGCTCGACCACGAGCAGAAGTACTGGGCGGCGAGCTGGACCGACCTGCACGGGGGCCGCGCCGACCGGCCGCTGCTGGCCGAGGCGGCCGCCTGCCTGACGCTTCTCGGACCGGCCTCCCTGGACGCCGCCGCCGCGGTCCTGACCGGGGTCGGCGCTCTGGCCGGGGACGCGCGATGGCGGCGCGACATCGCGCGGACCTTCGAGATCTGTCTGCGGCAGCGGCCGGGCGAGCGCTGGGCGATCCGCCCGGACCCGATCGGCGACCACCATCTGCTGCGGGTCCTCACCGCGAATCCGGAGTTGCTCGGCCGCTGGCTGCCACCCGATGTCGGCGACACGGTGCTCGACGGCGCGCTGGCGGTGCTCCAGCGCGCCGGCGGGCTGTTGCTGGCCGACGCGATCCGGGTGGATCCGCGCCGGTGGCGGCCGGTGCTGGCGATCGCGGCGACCCAGGGTGGCCCGGCGCGGGAGGCCTTGGAGACCCTGGCGGTGGCTCATCCGCTGCCGCTGGCCGAGATGTCCGAGCTGCTGCCGCCGGGGTCGGCCGGTCTGTGGCGGCTGGGTCTGCTGGTCGACGAGCGCCGCCTGGCCGAGGCCGCCCCCGGCGAACGCGCCGATCTGCTGCTGCGGGTCGCCCGGCGCCGCTCCGACGCGGGTGACGGCGACGGCGCCGTGGCGGCGGCAGCCGAGGCCGTCGAACTGCACCGCGCATCGGGTTCCCCGGGTCTGGCCGCGGCTCTGGCCGAGCTGGCCGTGCAGGACCCGGCCGGGCTGGCGGCGGCCACCGAGGCCGTCGAACTGCTCCGGGCCGGTGACGACCGGATCGCTCTGGCCCGGGCGCTGGGCACGCTCGCCAACCGCCGGTTCGACACCGGAGACCGGGCCGGTGCGGTGCTGGCCGCCGAGGAGGCGCTGAGCGAGTTCCGAACCGATCCGCGACGGTGGCGCCCGGACATCGCGCTGACCCTCGCCAACCTCTCCCGGTACGAACGCAGCGAGGCGGCCGGGGCCGAGGCGGCCGAGATCTACCGGGAGCTCGGGGCGCTGCCGGAGCTGGCCACGACCCTGAACATGGCCGTCCGCCGGTCCGAGCGAGGCGACCACGCCGGGGCGCTGGCCGCCCTCGACGAGGTGGTGGAGGTGCGCCGCCGGCTGGCCCGGATCAACCCGCGGGCGTTTCTGCCGGAGCTGGCCGCGTCCCTCAACAACCAGGGCAATCAGCGGTCCAACCTCGGCGACCGGGCGGGCGCCGTGGCCGCGCTGTCCGAGGCGGCCGAGATCTATCAGCGGGTGGGTTCACCGGCCGATCGGGCCATGGTGCTCAACAACCTGGCGGTGGAACGCTCCCGGGCCGGCGACCCGGCCGGAGCCCTGGAGGCGGTCACCGCGGCGGTCGAGCAGTACCGGCTGGGCGGTCCGTCGTACGAGCTGGCCGGCGCGCTCACCAATCTCGCCATCGAACGGTCCCGGTCCGCCGACCGCGAGTCGGCGCTGGCCGCGGCCGTCGAGGCGGTCGGCCTGTACCGGCGGTTGGGCGCCGGACCGGAGCTGGCGACCGCGCTGAACGTGCTGGCCAACCGGCTGTCGGAGAACGGCGACCACGAGGGCGCCCTGATCGCGGCGTCCGAGGTGTTCCTGATGCGCCGCGAGCAGGGCGACGAGGCCGGGCTGGCGCTGACCCTGAACAATCTGGCCACCCACATGGCCGCCGTCGGCCGGCTCACGGACGCGGTCGAGTTCGCCACCGAGGCGGTCGACCGCTACCGGCGGATGAACGCGCCGTCGCGCCTGGCGATGGCGCTGCACACCCTGGCCGAACGGCAGGCAGGGGTCGGGAACCGTTCCGCCGCGCGGGCGGCCGCCACCGAGGCCGTCGCGATCCGCCGCCGGGTCGGGACGCCCGCCGAGCTGGCCCAGTCGCTGACACAGCTGGGCGGTCCGGCGGCGCGAGAGGCGGCGGGCATCTTCCGCCGGCTCGGTATGCGCGCCGAGCTGGCCCGGGCCCTCACCGAGTCGGGCGATCCGGAGGCGGTCGGCATCCTGCGTGAGCTCGACGACCCGCTGCTGCTGCCGGAGCTGGGCCGGGCGCTGGCCCGGGCGCCCGGCGAGGACGGCCCCCGCGAAGCGGTCGAGATCTTCCGGCGACTGGGGCTGCGGCCTGACCTGGGCCGGGCGCTGACCCGGCTGGGCGGCGACGCGGCCCGCGAGGCGGCCGGCATCTTCCGGGAGCTGGGGCTGCGCGCCGATCTGGCGGAGGCGCTGATGCGCGTGCCCGGTGACGTGGCCGCCGCCCGGGAGGCCGTCGCCATCCTGCGCACGGTCGGCGACGACGAGGCCCTTGCCCGGGCGCTGCGCAACCTGGGCGACGCGCGGGCGTGGCGGGACGCGGTCGCCGAACGCGGTGGCCGGTTGCGCGCCGACCACGCCGCCTGGCTCGCCGCCCGGGGCCGCAACGTGGCCGCCGAGATCACCCGTGCCGCCGCCGAGGCGTCGAGCCCCGAGGACCGCCGGCACGTCTGGGAGGTCGCCCTGAGTCTGGGGCCGGCGCTGGGGCTGCCCACCGACCACCTGGAGTTCATCGAGGGCTGGCTCACCGCGCCCGACTGGCCCGGGCAGGCGGCTGTGCTCGCCCGGCACTACACCCTGCTCGGCGGGCACGGGCTGCGGCGCACCCTGCGGCGGGCACACTCCCTGTACGCCGACGAGCGCCTCGAAATCCTCACGATGCTCGTCGACGACATGGGCCGGCGCGGCGTCGACGTGGTCCTGGCCGACCTGGAACGCTCCGTCGAGGAGCAGGACGCCATCGCCGCCTGGAAGGCCCAGCCGTCCTGGCCCGCGTCGATCGATCACCTGCGCGAGCACGCCGCGATCCTGACCCGGCCGACCGTGCAGGCGGTCCTGATCCGCTCCGGCGACCCGCTCGACCGGCAGCACGCCACCGTGTTGCGGCTGGCCGACCGGTTCGCTCTCGACACCGTGCTGCGGGTGCTCACCGAGCCGCCGACGACCGCCGAGCTGGCGTTGCGGGCTGTCGAGGACGGCGACCTGGCTCTGCTGATCGACCTGATCCCGGCGTGCCCGGCGGTGCTGGAGCTGCCGGGCGACGGCCCGTTCCTGTGGGCGGTGATGCTGTTGTCCGCGGGCCGCCGAACCGAGGGCCTGGAGGTTGCCCGGGTCGCCGCCGGGGTGATGAGCGATCTGCAGGTGCGCGCCAACCGGATCCGCCTGCGCAAGATGCTGGCCACCCCGCTGCCGCCGGGCTGCCGTGCGGGCGTCGAGGGGTTCCTGGCGCTCCTCTCCCCCTGAATTTGCACCTAGTGCAACGATGCACCTAGTGTAGGAACGGTGACGACCGCGCCCCTCGACCGCCGGGCCGCGCTGAAGGCACGCCACCGTCGCGCGATCCTCGACGCCGCCGACGCCCTGATCGGTGAGGGTGTCCGGTTCAGCGTGGATCAGCTCGCCGAGCGGGCCGACGTCTCCCGGCGGACCATCTTCAACCACTTCGTGTCGATCGACGACGTGGTCACCACGGTGTGCAGCGAGATGCTGGGCGAGGCGGTCGGCAGGTTCCGCAGCACCGTCACGTCCGGGCAGCGGGCGTCGATGTTCGACGACGTCGCCGGGGCGCTGCGCGACACCGACGTGCCCGGCGTCATCGGCTACCTGTGGCGGGCGCTCGGCGGGTTCGCCCCCGGCGACCCGCGGGCCGAGCACATCTTCCAGGCCACCTTCGCCCGGACCTCCGAGGAGATGGCCCGGGAGCTGGCCCGCCGCTACCCGGGGGTGGATCCGATCGACGCGGCCATCCTCGTCAGCTCGCTGATGAACGGGACCGTGGTCGTCGCCACGCACTGGATCGCGGTGACCTCCGCGGCGACCGACGGCGAGTCCCGCGACCTCTGGCGTCACCTGCTGGAACGCCTCATCGAAACCGTACGCACCGGCTACTAGAAGGAACGAAGCACATTGGCCGAGCTTCTCTATCGCCTGGGCCGGCTCTGCGCCCGGCGCGCCGGGATCGTCCTGGGCTCCTGGCTCGTGATCCTCGGGCTGTCCGTCACCGGCTACTTCGTGGCCGGCGGCGAACTGTCCCCGATGGTGAACATCCCGGGCACCCCGACTCAGAAGGTGAGCGACCGGCTCGCCGAACGGCTGCCGGCCGTCAGCGGCGGCAGTGGGCGCCTGGTCTTCCACACCCCGGACGGATCGGCGTTCACCGACACGCAGAAGGCGGAGATCGCCGCCCTGCTGACATCGACCGCGGAGCTGGAGGGCGTCCGGTCCACCACCGACCCGTTCGCCATCGCGCAGCAGATCGCCGGCCGGCAGGCGCAGGTCGCCGACGGGATCGAGCAGATCGAGGCCGGGCGGGCACAGCTGGACGAGGGCCAGGGTCAGCTGAACGCCGCCAAGGGCCTCCAGCTCGACCCGGCCACCCAGGCGCAGGTCGACGAGAAACAGGCGCTGCTCACCGAGAAGCGGGCCGAGCTGGAGGCGCAGGCCGCCGATCTGGAGCGGGGGCGCAGGCTGCTGGCCATGTCGGCGCCCATCCGCACGGTGACGGCGGACGGTTCGGCGGCCGTGGCGCAGGTGCTGTTCGAGAAGCCGCAGCTGGACGTGACGCCGGAGGTCAAGAAGGCCCTCATCGAGCACGTCGAGGACGGCGTGCCCGCCGGGGTGGAGGTGGAGCTCTCCAACGAGATCACCCAGGAGGTTCCGGAGATCCTCGGCGTGGGCGAGATCGCCGGTCTGGTCATCGCCGCGATCACGCTGCTGGTGATGCTGCGGACGCTGATCGGCGCGGCCCTGCCCATCCTGAGCGCGCTGACCGGCGTCGGCATCGGTGTGACCGCCGCGCTGTCGCTCTCCGGCGCGGTGGAGATGCTGTCGATCACCCCGGTGCTGGGGGTGATGCTGGGCCTGGCGGTCGGCATCGACTATTCGCTGTTCATCCTGAACCGGCATCGACGGCAGTTGATCGCCGGCGTCGACTTCCACGAGTCGATCGGCCTGGCGAACGGCACGTCCGGCAACGCGGTCGTGTTCGCCGGCGCGACCGTGCTGGTGGCCCTGCTCGCGCTGAACGTCACCGGCATCCCGTTCCTCGGCCTGATGGGCACGGTCGGCGCGATCTGTGTCGCGGTCGCCGTGCTGATCGCGGTCACGCTCACCCCGGCGCTGCTGTCGCTGATCGGCCGCCGCGTCCTCAACCGCACAGCCCACGCGCAGGCCCCGTTCGACAACCGGCCGATGGGCACCACCCGGGCCGTGCTCACCGTCGTCGGCCTGACCGCCGCGCTGGTGACGGTCGCCATCCCGGCGCTGTCGATGCGGCTGGGCCTGCCGGACGGCTCGTCCGAGGCCACGGAGTCCACCCAGTACCAGGCGTACCACCTGACCGAGCAGCGGTTCGGCGCCGGCGTGAACGGGCCGATCCTGGTGATGGCCGACCTGCCCGCCCCGCTGACCGGCGACGCCCAGCAGGACGAGCAGATCCGTCTCGGCACGCTGCTGCTGGCACAGAACAACGTGTCGGCGGTCGCCCCGATCGGAGCGTCGGCCGACAACACGACGCTCGCCTTCCAGGTCGTCCCGGACGGCGGCCCGAACAGCTCGTCCACCGCGCAACTGGTTCGCGACCTGCGGGGCCTGTCCCCCGTCTCCGGTGACGTCACCCTCGGGGTGGCCGGCACCGCGAGCGGCAACATCGACATCTCGGAGAAACTGGGCAAGGCCCTGCCCGGCTATCTGGGCCTGGTCGTCGGCCTCTCCCTGATCATCATGATCTTCGTTTTCCGGTCGATCCTGGTGCCGTTGACCGCGACGCTCGGTTTCATCCTGTCGCTGTTCGCGACGTTCGGCGGCGTCACCGCGATCTTCCAGTGGGGCTGGCTGGGCTCGGTCTTCGGCGTCCACGACCCGGGCCCGGTGCTGAGCTTCCTGCCGACGATCCTCATCGGCATCCTGTTCGGCCTGGCCATGGACTACCAGCTGTTCCTGGTCTCCGGCATGCGCGAGGCCTACGCCCACGGCGCTCGCGCCCGGATCGCCGTCCAGCAGGGGGTGTACGCCGGCCGCACGGTCGTCACGGCCGCCGCGATCATCATGATCAGCGTCTTCGGCGGGTTCATCTTCTCCAACACCGCGATCATCCGCTCGCTCGGCTTCGGCCTGGCGTTCGGTGTGCTGGTGGACGCCTTCCTGGTCCGCATGCTGCTGATCCCGGCGATCATGCACCTGCTGGGCGACACCGCCTGGTGGATCCCCCGCTGGCTGGACCGCATCCTGCCCAACGTGGACGTCGAGGGCACCGCCCTGGAACGCTCCCACCCGGTGGTCCCGCACGCGGAACCCGCCGCCCCACAGTCGGAGCCCGCGCTCCGCTGATCCCGCGTCGCCGTCGCCCCGCTGCCGCCTCCCACGGCAGCGGGGCGTTCCTCTTCCCCGACCCCATTCCCGGTACGACAAAGCCGCGGCCCACTGCCACTCACGCCCGGTGCCGCGCCCGCCGGGCTGAGCGTGAGTGGGCCGAACGGTTAGTCTCGGCCCATCGTGGGAAAACCTGATCAGTTACTCACCACGC
>NZ_JBFAMR010000131.1:0-12617 GCF_040656595.1 Actinoplanes sp. NPDC049802 | reverse complement strand
GGATCGGCGGCCCGCGCGGTGCGGAACGCCACCTCGATCCAGTCGTTGCCGGTGCCCTGCAGGTTCGACTGGCGGCGGCTGCCGTCCTCGTTGAAGGCTTCGTTGACGACATCCCAGGAGTGCAGTCTGCCCCGGTAGTGGGCCATCACGCCGTTGATGTGGCTGATCATCGCCTGGCGCAGCTCGCTGCCGCGCAGGCTCTGCATCCAGCCCGGCTGCTGGGCGTGCCAGGCGAGGGTGTGGCCGCGGACCTTCATGCCGCGCTGGGTCGCCCAGTTGTAGATCTGGTCGCCGGCGTTGAAGGTGAACTGCCCCCGGTTGGGCTGGGTGGCGTCCGGCTTCATCTCGTTCTCGGCGGTCACCATGTCGAACTCGCGGGCGGCGATCGTGGTGTAGGTGGAGTTGCTCAGCCGCCCGGCGGCGATGGCGGTGCCGAAGTAGCGGCCGGACTGTGCGGCCGCGGCGCCGAGGGTGCTGGCCGCGGCGTTGGCGTCCGGCATCACCGTCAGGGCGCCGACCGCTGCGACGGCGGTGACGGTGCCGGTGATCAGCGTGCGAAGCCACAACTTTCGGGATCGTATCTCCACGAGAGCTTCCCTTCTGGGGCCGCCGGGTGTCGCGTTCACGGGGGGCGATGTCCGGCGTGGGGGTTCGGGGATTGCGGTGAATGCACGAGTCGCGCTCACAGCGGCGGACGTCAATGCAATTCCATGTTGGCACGGTAACCGACCCGAAACAATGTCTTCCGGAAACTCCTCGTAAGTATCGGCAACGGTTGCAGCCCTGTGCCGGCCCCGGCGCGCGTTCTTCCCCGTACGCATGGATCGGCTTCTGCGGCGTCCTTTGCCGGCCATCGAATCGCATTCTGAAAAATGCACGCCGGCCCGGCGGGATCGCATTTTCTGCGAGCCCGCCGGGCCGGCACCCCACCGATTTTGGTCTGTTCTCCGGTCGCCTAGCGCTGCAGGGTGAGCAGGCCGGGGCGCCACGGCAGCTGGTCGTAGGCGCCACCGGCACTCGGGTTCTTGCCCTGGTGGAGCAACGGCAGGTTGCAGGGGTCGACGGTCATGGTCTGGTCCGGGTTGCTGCGCACCAGGTCGCCGTGGCTGATGTCGTTGGTCCAGGTGGCGCCGCTGTTGGCCCGGCCGGCGAACGGATTGCTCTCGCTGGTCGCCTGCGGCGTCCACGAGCCGCCCAGGCTGGTGGCGGTGAACGAGCGGAGGTAGCGGTGTCCCTGCGCGCCGATCGCCTCGACGATCATCAGGTACTGGTTCTGGCCCTGCACCTTGTAGACCTGCACGGGGTTCACTGGATCACCGCGTCGTCGAGGTGGTAGCCGTCGGTGCCGGAGGTCGTCTCGACGTACCAGGTGGCGCCGGACAGCGTGCCGGTCCACGACACCGTCGCCGTACCGGTCAGCAGGGTCCATCCGGTGGCGCTGATGCCGGTGGCCGGGGTGAGCGAGACGTAGCTGGTCGTGCCGTTCGCGGTCAGCGCCAGGGTGGCCTTGGCCGAGACGTTGCCGCCGCGGCTACGCGCCCAGACGCTGGTGGTGTAGGTGCGGCCGTTCACCAGTCGCGTGCCGAGGTCCTGGCCGGCGCCGTTCCACGCGGCGGTCCGGCCGTCGATCGCCAGCGAGCGGGTGCCGCCGTGCACGACGCCGGTGTCCGACGACAGGGTGCCGCTGCCGAAAACACGCCATCCGGTGGTGCCGTTCTCCGCGGTGCCGTTGGTGAGCAGGTTCGCGCCGGTCGCGCCGGCGAACTGCCACCAGTCGACGTTGAACAGCGATCCGGTTCCGCCGGTGAACCGCAGATACAGGTCCTGGGTGCCGGTGGCGCCGCTGACCGGGCAGGTGACGCTCGTCCAGGTCTGCCAGCCTCCGGTGCCCGGCACCGTACAGGTTCCGGCCAGGGTGCCGGTGGGGCCGCCGAGCCGTAGTTCGATGCGTCCGCCGCCAGCCGCGGACGCGACCCGCGCGGAGAACGAGGTCGCTCCGGCGCCGAAGGCCACACCCTTGACCTTGATGTAGTCGCCGTTGTCGAGGAAGCCGACGTTCATGCCGCCTTCGCCGGCCGGTTCCGTCTCGACGCCGGAGCTCCAGGCGATGGTCTCGGCCTCCTGCCGGACGTACGGGTTGAGCGTCCCGATCTGCGGTGCCCCGCCCGTGGTCATGGTGATCGCCGGGATGGTGCCGTCGGCCTGGTAGCTGAACCGCTCCACCGCGACCGAGCGGGTGTATCCGCCGCCGCCGGGCAGCGCACCGTTGTGGTAGAAGAAGTACGAGCCGCCGTTGAAGTCGATGACTCCGGCATGGTTGGTGAAGCTGCTGCCCTGGGTGGGCATCACGGTGCCGCGGTAGGTCCAGGGCCCGGTCGGCCCGGGTGCCGTGGAGTAGCCGATGAACTCCGAGCAGCAGCGGGCGGCGAAGACGTTGTAGTAGAGGCCGTTGCGCTTGTAGACCCACGGCCCCTCCTCGTACAGCGTCGGGCGTGCCGCGTTGCCGGTACGGGCGCCGAAGCCGGCGGTGGTCAGCGGGATCTGGTTCACCCCGCCGGAGTAGCTGATCATGTCGGTGTTCAGCCGCACGTACCAGAGGTTGGGGTTGCCCCAGTAGAGGTAGGCCTGGCCGTCGTCGTCGACGAGCACGTGCGGGTCGATCTCGCCGTTCTCGACCAGCGGCCGCCCGAGGGCGTCGGTGAACGGCCCGGCCGGGTTGGTGGCCACGCCGACACCGATCGCCATCCGGCCGGTCGCGCGGTTCTTGACCGGGACGTACCAGTAGAACTTGCCGTTGCGGTGGACCACGTGCCCGGCCCAGGCGTCGGCGCTCGCCCAGCTGAAGGTCGACAGGCTCATCGGTGAGCCGTGGTCGGTCCAGTTGACCATGTCAGCCGACGAGTACAGCCGCCACTCCTTCATCGTGAAGTAGGTGGAGCCGTCCTCGTCGTGGCCGGTGTAGAGGTAGACGCGGCCGTTGTGCACCAGCGGCGCCGGGTCGGCGGTGTAGGCGGTCTGCACGATCGGGTTGTCGGCGCGCGCGGTGGACGGGACGGCGACGCAGGCCGCCACCAAAGCGACCACCCACAGGATCCTTCTCAGCATCGGGTACGACTCCGTCCGCGTTCGATCGACGGCTTTGAGAGCGTTAACAGCTTGAGTCGGAAGGTTGCCAGGATGTTTCCCGACATTCAAGAGTTCTTCTGCCGATCGGTCGTTCGCGTCAAATGGCGAGATTCGCCGTGCGAACTTCTTCCGGAAAGCTGTTATGCCGGTACGCCGCCAGCGGTCGCGTTGAAATTTACGACATGTCTCCGTAACATCCGGACCACCCAGCATCGACCGAGCTGGATACCTGGGTTCGATCTCCGGAGGCTGCCATGGCGCAGGGAAGAGCAAGGAGCCGCGGCGTGCTCGGCACGGCCGTCGCTGCGGCGGCATTGTTGATCGCCGCGGGCACGGCCGTCCTCACCGGGCAGCACACCGCCCTGGCCGCCCCCACCGCGGGATGCGGAAAGGCACCGACGCTGCGCGACGGCACCTACACGATCCAGAGCGGCGGCCGGGCCCGGACGTACATCCTGCGGCTGCCCGGCAACTACACCAGCAGCCGGCCCTACCGCCTCGTCGTCGGGCTGCACTGGCTCAACGGCAGCGCCAACGACGTGGTCGCCAACGGCTTCTACGGTCTGCAGCAACGATCCGGCAACAGCGCCGTCTTCGTGGCACCCCAGGGCCTGGACGCCGGCTGGGCCAACACCGGCGGCCGTGACGTCACCCTGGTCGACGACATCCTGCGGGCGGTCGAGAACGACCTGTGCGTCGACACGTCGCAGCGGTTCGCGCTGGGCTTCAGCTACGGCGGCGCGATGAGCTACGCCCTGGCCTGCGCCCGCCCGGCCGTGTTCCGGGCGGTCGCGCCGATCGCCGGCGCCAACCTCAGCGGATGTTCCTCGGTCTCCCAGCCGGTCGCCTACTTCGGCATCCACGGCATCCGCGACAGCGTCCTGAACATCTCGTCGGGCCGCGCCCTGCGCGACTCCTTCGTCCGCGCGAACGGCTGCACCGCGCAGAACCCGCCGGAGCCGGCACAGGGCAGCGGAACACACATCACCACCGCCTACTCCGGATGCCGGTCCGGGTATCCGGTCCAGTGGGCCGCGTTCGACGGCGACCACGTGCCCCTGCCGGTCGACCGCAACGCCGCGACCTCCTGGGTCTCCGCCGAGGTGTGGCAGTTCTTCAGCCAGTTCGGCAGCACCACACCGTCGAGTTCGCCGCCGAGCCCCTCCCCCTCCTCCCCGGGCGACACGGCATGCCGGGCCACCGCCACCGTCAACGCCTGGAACAACGGGCTCACCGCCAACATCACCGTCACCAACACCGGCGCTTCCAGCATCAACGGCTGGACCGTCACCTTCGGCCTCCCGGCGGGCCAGAACATCACCGGCGGCTGGAGCGCCACCTACACACCCACCTCCGGGCGGGTCAGCGCCAGCAACGTCGGCTACAACGCGGTCCTGGCGCCCGGCGCCTCCGTCAGCTTCGGCTTCCAGGCCACCCACACCGGCGACAGCACACCCCCGACCGGGTACGCGCTCAACGGTTCCGCCTGCGTCAGCGGCTGACGGGCGCGCACGCCGATCGCGGGCCGCTGCCCGGCGCGAGCATCGACGCGCCGGGCAGCGACGGTCCCGCTTCGTCCGGTGGCGTGGCGCTCAGCCGACGGCCGCCAGGAAGTCCGAGTAGAACAGGCCCAGGCCGGCCGCCACGCACACACCGGCCACCGTCCAGAACCGGACCACGATGTTGACCTCGCTCCACCCGACCAGTTCGAAGTGGTGGTGAAGCGGCACCATCCGGAAGACCCGCCTGCCGGTGGTCCGGAACGAGACGATCTGGATCACCCAGGTCACGGTGATGATGAAGAAGAGCCCCCCGATCAGAATCGAGAGCAGCGTGGTACGGGTCGCCACCGCCAGCCCGCCGATCAGGGCACCGAGCCCGAGCGCACCGACGTCGCCCATGAAGATCCGTGCCGGGGACGTGTTCCACCACAGGAAGCCCACACAGGCCGCGGCCGCCGCCGCCGCGATCATGGCGATCTCGAGAGGATCCCGGACCTGGTAGCAGTAGTCGCTCGCGCGGGCGTACGTCTCGTCGGCGCACCAGTGCCGGTACTGCCAGTACCCGATCAGCGCGTACGCGCCGAGCACCAGGATCGAGGCGCCGGTGGCCAGGCCATCGAGGCCGTCGGTGAGGTTCACGCCGTTCGACATCGCCGTGATCACGAAGACGAACACCATCACCGAGCCGACCTTGCCGACGTTCAGCCAGCTGATGTCCCGGATGAACGAGATGTTCTCGCTGGCCACGGTATCGCCGTTGGCACTGGCCCAGTAAAGCGCGGCGACGCCGAACCCGGTGCCGATGACCGCCTGGCCGAGCAGCTTGCCCTTGGCGGACAGACCGTCGGAGTTGCGCTTGCGGACCTTGAGGAAGTCGTCGACGAAGCCGACCGCGCCGCAGAAGACGAAGAGACCGAGCAGGACCAGCGCGGTCATGGTCGGCTGCTCCTGCGCGATCTGCCGCTCCGGCAGCGTGGTCAGCGCCAGATGCCCGGCGACGTAGGCGCACAGCGTCGCCACGATGAACACGACCCCACCCATCGCGGGGGTGCCCGTCTTGCCCTGGTTCGAGGCGAGCCCGAGGGAACGGATCGGCTGTCCGGCCTTGAGCGCGGTGAAAGCCCGGATCGCCACCGGTGTGCCGAACAGCGAGACGACGAACGCAACGGCGGCCGCCACGATGACCGCCCTCACCGGCGAGCCCCCACGAGATCGGGCTCTCGCACCGCGCGGGCCCTGCCGCTCGCTGCGCACCGGACAGCCCGGCACATGTCACCCCGAGCCGGCCGGTCCTTCAAAAGATCATCGATCACGGGACAGGAGCTTGCCATCCGACGGCAAGCAGAGCAGCACCGACCCACAGTGCCGTGCCCGGCTCGGGCCTGCCGATGCGCTGCGTGTGCGGCGCCTCGCCATACGTCGAGATGCGTGTGCCGCTCCGGGCCGTACCGATCCGGATCGGCCCGGACAACGGCGCCCGGCGTTCGGGTCACCCGGCCGGAATGAAGGTGACCCTGGCACGCATCGGGTGAAAGCCGGCACGTTCCAGGGCGGCGACCACACCCGTGCGGCACACGTCCACGTCGGCCACCACCTCGCGCGCGGCGGCAGCCGGCAGCGCCGCGATCGCATCGGCCAGCAACGCGTCCAGCGCCGCCGGATCGATCAGGCCGAGATAGGCGATCATCGGGTAGCAGACGTCGCCCGCTGCCGCGGCGAGGCCGATCGGCTCCCCCTCGCGCGAGGCGATCCGCCAGGTCTGCGGCGGGCCCGCGAGCCACGCCAACGGGTCGCAAGCCAGGTCGATGCCGGCGACCGCCCGGGCCGTCTCCGTCCCGGTCAGGATCTGCGGCGCGGCGATCCGGGCGACAAGACCCATGATCTCCGTACGGTCGGCAGCCGGCCGGAAGGAGTACCGGCCTGTCGGCGCCGCCGCGTGCGTACCGGTCCGGATGAATCGCAACCGCTCGGCATGCTGGACGAGCCCGGCGAGCCGAGCGGCCTTCATGGGTTGTACGGCCGCCGGGTTGCGCCGCCAGGTCACCGGCACCGCAGCGTGATAGAGCGTCGGACCGCCGAGCGCGGTGTGCGCGGCCCGCAGAAGAGCGGCGCCCACCTCCGGCTCGGCATCCAGGTCGAACCACTCCAGCCAGGGTCGGCCGACCGCGCCCGGCGGCAGGACCCAGGCGGCGCGGCTGACCACTCGGCTGTGCCTTAGGGCGACCCAGGTTCGCTCCGGCCGGTAGCCGCCGCCGGCGATGCCGCGAAGGTAGTCGGTCCTCGGCACCTCGGGCAGCGGGTCGGGCATCGAGGTGAACAGCTTCTCCTCGCCCGCGACAAGCGGGCGGATGACCAGATCGGTCATGTGATCCTCCGGCAGCGAGCGCCCCGGTCAGACCCGCGAGGACGCCGGAACGCGGCAGGGGCGCAGAACATCGGACATGGTGTTCTGACCTCCTTCCGGCTCGTCGGCGTGCGAGAAACCTACGCGACGAGCAACCACGGTTGCAATCCGCAGCGCCCCTACCCCAGCGTCCGGCCGCGGTGATCGTGCCGCGCGTTCCGGGTCACCCGGTCTGGCGGTGCCGTTTCCTCGCGCACACCGGTGAGGGAACGGCACCGGTGTACGGGTGGTGTTCCGCGCCGGCCACGCCCGGGGCCGTCATCAGTCTCCGACCGGTACGCCGACGCCGTCGAGGATGAGATGCACGGCGTCGGCGATGTCCGGCCAGCTGCCGCCGAGTGCCTCGGTGGTTCGCCGGGGCGGCACGGCGAGACCGAAGAGCACGGCGAGGAGCACCACGGCGGTCTTCACCGGGTCGACATCGGCCCGGATCCGGCCGATCCGCTGCTCGGCGTGCAGATACTGGGCGAGGAACTCGGGTGGGCCCGGTTCGGACGTGCGCGCCGTTGCAGCCGGGCGAGCCAGTTCCGGGTCGGTGAGCATGGCCAGCTCGAACGGCACGATGTCGGCCCGGAGGTCGGCCAGCCGGGTCAGACAGTCGATCAGGTTGTCGGCGACGGTTGCCGAGCCGGCCCGGGCAGGCAGTTCGCGGGCCCACACCGTGATGGGAGCGCTTTGCCGGGTGATCGCGGCGACGAACAGCCCGGCCTTGTCGGGGTAGTGCCGGTACAGCGTGCCCTCGGCGACCCCGGCGGCTTGGGCGATGGCACGGGTGGTGGTCTGGGCGTAGCCGACCTCCCGGACGAGCCGGATAGTCGCGTTGATCAACTTGTCGCGTGTTGCGTCGCCACGGGCGGCCACCTGGAGGTTCCTCCTGTCTGCGGGGCGTTGCCGAACGCCGGCTGTCAGTCGGTGATGTCGCGCCGGTGCAGGACGACCTCAGCGATGCCGATGCTCACGAGAGTGTAGGCGGCGCCCAGGGCGAGGGCGCTTGCGTAGCTCAGCGCCGTGTTGCCGCCCTGGGCCAGGGCGGACAGGGTGCTTCCCGGCAGCCGGTCGCCGATGGTTTCCGCCGCGGCCCGGATGACGGACTCCACGACCAGGACGTATCCCACGCCGACGGAGATGGCGATCGCGGCCGAGCGGGTCACGACGGCCAGAGCAAGCCCGAAGACTCCCCACACCACCAGAGCGCAGAACAGGTTGAGCCAGCCTTCGGCCAGGGTCGAGGGCACGTTGTCGCGCCAGGCGGAGACGTCGATGCCGGAACCACCGGCCACCGCCGGGGCGACGAGCAGATCGGTGACGACCGCCACGGTCGTGACCGCGGCCGTCCACAGCACCAGGGCGAGAATCTTGCCGGTGAGCAGCAGCCATCGGCGCGGCTGCGCGGAGACGAGCAGCCGGATCAGCCCGGTCTGGTAATCGGTGGCGGTGACCAGCGCCCAGAACGAGAGTGTGACGACCCCGAACATGCCGGCGGCGGCACCCAGCCCGGCGACCAGACCGTCGGGCCGGGCCAGCTCCGCGGCGGTGGGAAAGCTCACCCCGGGGCCCCCGGAGGGCGCAGCGCCACCGGATTCGACCACCTGGAACATCACGACGTTGATCAAGACGGCGGCGAGGGCGGTCAATCCCAGCCAGCCGAGCATGAGGCCTTTACGGCGGGTCCGGACCAGTTCGCTGCGTACGGCGTTGGCGATGTCGGTCACCATCATCGAGCTCCTCGTCCGGCCGCGGTGGCACGCGCCGCCATGAGCTGCTGCTCGGTGCCGCCGGTCATGGCCAGAAACACGTCCTCAAGGGAGTCCTGGACCACGCTGAGCTCGCGCAGAGTGATGCCGGCGGTGTGGGCGGCCCGGTTGATCGGCGCGGCATCCTGGGCGCCGGCGGACACCCGCACCCCGTCGGCCGCACTGCCGGTCACTTGCCAGCCGTGCGCCTGCAATGCCTGCACCAGGCGGTCGGTGTCCGCGTCGTGCTCCGCGCGCAGGTCGACGTGCTGACCGGCGGCGTTCAGCAGACCGGTGATCGGACCGCTGTACAGCAGTTCCCCGAACCTGATCACCACGAGATGCTCACAGATCGCTTCGATCTCGCTGAGCAGATGCGAGGAGACCAGCACCGTACGGCCGGCGGTGCCGAGCTGCGCCAGCAGCGATCGAATCTCAACGATGCCGGAGGGATCCAGGCCGTTGGTCGGCTCGTCAAGGATCAGCAACGCCGGATCGGGCAGCAGCGCCGCCGCGATGCCCAGACGCTGTTTCATCCCGAGCGAGTAGCGTTTGACCGGCTCACGATCACGGCCCGTCAAGCCCACGGTATCCAGCACCGCGTCAACGCGCGCATTCGGTAACCCGCGCAACCGGGCCAGTGATGTCAGATTCGCCCGCGCCGACAGGCCCGGGACGAAGGCCGGGTTCTCCACCAGCGCCCCGACCCGGCCGAGATACCGACCGGGAGAGCTGATGGGTTCATCCAGCACCGTGGCCTGTCCCGCGCTGGGCTTCATCAGCCCCAGCAGCATCCGGATCAACGTCGACTTGCCCGAGCCGTTCGGGCCGACCAGGCCGATCACCTTCCCGGCCGGTAGACCCAGGGTCAGCGGCTTCACCGCCGTCAGCTTGCCGAAGCGGCGGGTCAGGCCCGCCGCGGTAACCGTCTCCATGCCTTCTCCATTCGGGTGAGCGCTCACTCACATTAGCAGAAGGCGATCACCAACTGCGGAGATTCTGCTGGTGGGCGCCGTCGACGCGTTCCTCGAGCGGTTCCGCGGCCCTGCGGCGGCTGTGCGCGACCAGCGGCCCGTTGCGGCGCTCAAGGCCCTCTTCCTCGGGAAGGGCGGCGTACTGCGCGTCCGATGATCGCTTCGGAAACGTGTGGGCGGCCCCTCGGTAGGGTGACCGTCGTCAGCACGATGGCCGTCGCGGTGGCGAACCGCCACCTTGATCGGTTGTTGACCTGCACGTTTCCCCGATTGGCGGCACGGAGCGATGTCGATCGCTGTGGTATCGCGCGGGAGCGGGGCAAAAACGATCGAGTTCGATTGCCGACGGGTTCGGTGCGGACCGGCACGCGCAAGGTTGCAGCGCCCGGTGGTGGTCGATGCGTCTGCCTAGTGAGCAGCAGTGACGGGAGCAGGCGTGTCGTTCGAGGAGTTCGTGGCCGGGTACGGCCGGTCGCTGGTGCGCTTGGCGGTCGTCCTGAGCGGCGACCGGCAGGTGGCGGAGGACCTTGCCCAGACGGTGCTGGCCGACGTCTACCGGCACTGGAGACGGGTGCGTGCGGCAGCGGACCCCGAGGCATACGTACGCCGCATGCTGGTCAACGCGCATCTGAGCTGGCGGCGCCGGCGCTGGACCACAGAACGGCCGACCGATCTGCGTCACGAGACCGGCGCCACGGTGCCCGACCCGGCCGACACCGTCGCCGCCCGCGACCAGACGCGGATGCTGCTGAGCAGGCTCGCCCCGCGCGCCCGCACCGTGCTCGTCCTGCGCTACTACGCCGACCTGGACGACGCGGCGATCGCCGCCGCCATGGGGGTCAGCGAGAGTTCGGTGCGGGCCACCGCCTCCCGTGCCCTGGCGAGTCTGCGGGGACCCGCGGCCATCGACGCACAGAGAGAGACCTGATGAACCAGTCGACCGAGCACGAGCTGCGTGAACTGTTCGCCGCCGAGGCCGCCGACGCCCCCGACGAGCAGGCCGTGGCCGCCGCGGCGATCCGCCGGGTCCACCGCAGGCGGCGGATCCTGACGACGGCCGTGGCCACCACCGCGGTGATCATCGCGGTGGGCACGTACAGCGCCTCCCGGCCGGCCACGACACCGCAGGCACAACCGCCGGGCACCTCGTCGGCCGGACCGGTCGCCTCGGCGCCGGAAGCCGCCCTGCCGGCCGGGGTCGAGCCGGGTGACCCGCTCGGTCCCGGCGCGCAGCAGTGCGTCAAGCCGTACTCGCCAACAACGCTGGCCGAACAGTCCTTCGCCTTCGACGGCACCGTGACCGGTATCGGACCGGCACGAACCGAGCGCGGCACGGATCCGCCGCTGGACCTGCGGGCGGTGACCTTCCAGGTGCACACCTGGTTCAAGGGCGGCGCCACGGACACCGTGACGGTCGACATGACACCGCCCACCGCGGGTACCGGGACGTACGACGCCGCCTCCGAGCTCGTCCCGGCCTATCAGATCGGCACCCGGCTGCTCGTGTCCGGAACACCCCGCTGGGGCGGCGCGCCGCTCGCCGACCCGATCGCCTGGGGGTGCGGTTTCACCCGCTACCACAGTCACGCGACGGCGGCCGAATGGTCGACCGCGACGAGGTGACTCACAAAGCCGGCCGGACCAGCAGCATCGGCCCGCCATGCTGCATCGCGGTGGGCGAACCGAGACTCGCCCACCGCCATCCACCCACCCCGGTCCGCTTCGGGCTCGCCCTGCCCGACGGATCGCTACAAAGCGACGTGCTGGCTCGTCGACGTGGGGCTGCTCCACACCGAGCCCGGTAGCGCTCTGATCGTGGTCGGTCATGCCGCCATTCGGATGTCGGCAAGAAGCGCGTCACCCGACCCGAACCGCGGCGGTCCCCTGTCTGTCAGGGCGAGCCAATTAACATATTACAATAACCAGTAATTCGATAATCCGTGGAGCGGCTCGAAACGGACAATTCGCCGCTACACCATAATGCACGTTATGGGCGCGTCGGTGGCTTCCCGTACGCGATGCCACACCTCGGCCTCTGTCTGCCCTCGAATGTTGTCGCCTGCCAGTTGATGTGCGGCACTGCCAGAAGAGCTGAGGCACCCTGTGGTTCCTTGCCAATCAAGTTGAGGCAGGGCGCTGGCTGGCGTATGGGAAGGGCGCCAGCCAGCGCCAAATCGCGCGACAAGATCTTGAGTGGAAGCCACACTGTGCTGGCGTTGGAGCCAGAACTCGACGTGCATGACTTTCTGCGGCAGATCGAACTGCTCGCCCTCGATGTGGTAGCCGCAGCGCAGGAGGAGGGCTGGCAGACGTACGGCGACGACCCCCGGCGGACGCCACCCCGCTGCAGCGCTCGGTCAACGACTTGGCTCGCATCCTTCGGCACCGTTACTTCGAGGACGACGGCTGCGCCGAACCGAGCCGGCCGGTGCTCCACCTCGGCGGCGCTGCATTGTTCGAGCCGGGTGGAACGGAGAGCGAGCAAGACGGCTATTGGGTGGGCTGTGCTCGCCTTGGTGTCGATGCCCAGGATGAGGGCTGGGCGCTCTGGTACACCTGGGACGACCAGGAGCGCGCTCACACAATCCTGACCACGGCGTTGGAGACCACGCTGGATCTACTGGACAACTGGGCGCAGGGCCGCGATGTTCATCCTGCCCAGCCGCGGCGTAGTCAGATCCGCGCCGTCATCCGGGGATGGGTCGGGCCGGTCGCCCAGTTACGCCAGCACGAGAGGGCTGGACTGATGTTGAAGCCGACCCATTCCCGGAACTGAGCTTGTTATTAAACCTTTTGTTGGTTGTTGTGGCTGGTTGTCGCGTTCTGGTGTTCGGTCTTGCCGACCGGTGGGTGTGGCCTGACGTGCTTGTTGCGAGAG
>NZ_JBFAMR010000130.1:0-12892 GCF_040656595.1 Actinoplanes sp. NPDC049802 | reverse complement strand
GTGGGGTTGAGCGTTCATCGCGTACATGGCCGCGTTGTAGGCGTCCCAGGTGTGGTGCTCGCGCAGCTCGTCACAGATCAGCCGCTCGACCGGTATCCGCACTCGACACGGTCCACCCGGCGCCGCGCGCCGACGGCCGAGGCGATCGCCCATGTCCGGACGGCGATCGACGGCCCCGGGAGGAGCATCCCGGTGACATCGCCGGGTACCGGATGCCGAACGAACCGCTGTCACCGGGGAACCATGGCGAGGGCTGCCGCGTCTCATCCCAGTCGGCAAGATCAAGAGACGGGGCTGTCATGCGTGTCGTTCGAACCCTCGCCGTGTTGCTCGGATCCGCGCTGCTGGCCGGTTGCGGGGCCGCTCCGGACGCCTCGTCCGCGGAACCCGCCTCGTCCGCGGAGCCGCCCGCGCCCGTCCCGGCCGGGGCGCTGCCGGACGGCTGGCGGTGGGAGTCCTACGGTGGCGTCCAGGTGGGTGTCCCCGCCGACTGGCAGTGGGCGGACCGCGGCCTGCGGGTCGACGCCTTCTGCATCTTCGACGGCCGGGAGAAACCGCCGGCGGTGGCCCGGCCCTCCGGCGCCGTCCCGCTGATCGCCTGCGGGGACGGTGAGCGGCTCATGAAGAACACCGGCTGGGTGGTGGCGTTCCAGCCCGCCGACCCCGGGACGCCGGACGGAACCGAGGAACACGACGACCGCAGGACGGTTCGCCTCGCCGGAGTCGAGGTCGTGGTACAGGCGCCGCCGACATGGCGGGAACGGATCGCCGCCACCATCCACCAGGCGCGCATCGACCACAACGGCTGCCCGGCCCGTCACCGGATCAGCGAAGACCCGGCGGCACGCCCCGCGAAGCCGGCCGACGTCACCTCGCTGCGCGGCGTCACCGCCGTCACGGCCTGCAAATACATGATCGGCTCCCCGAACATCCTGGAGGGCAGCCTGCGCCTGAACGGGGGCGCCGCCGCCCGCGCCGTCGAGGCCATCGCCGCGGCCCCGGCCGGCGGCGGCCCCGACCACCCGGATCAGTGCCTGCCCGAGGTCTCCTACGGCGACGACACGATCGTGCTGATCGTCGACTCGACGGCCGGACGGTCCGAGATCGCCGTCCGCTACTCCGGCTGCGACCACCGCGGCTTCGACGACGGCGTCACCCTGCGAGCCCTCACCCCACAGACGCTGGCGCCCTTCGTCGGCGGGCCGAACGAGGCCCTCCTGCCGCCGGAACTGTCCGGCGAGCCCGAGCAGCCGAGCACCGGGGCCGAGCCCGCGCCTGCGCTCAGCGTGGGCCCAGGCCGGTGACACCGTCGGTCAGGACTCGTGCAGGGTCGCCTTCTCCGTGATGCGCGGGACGCCCTCCGGCACTGTCGCGGCGCCGGAGCGGGATCGTCCTCGTCGCCGCGATCACTGAAGCCTCTCCCACTGCTGCTCGGTGATCTCGTAGCGCACGCCCCCGTACTCCGCCCCCTCGGCCTTCCGCATGTCGGGAGGCGTGTCGAGGGTGCCCGTCATCGTCATCCCGACCTTTTCCATCACTTTCCGGGAACGGTCGTTCAACGACATCGTGTCCGCCCAGACCCGGCGCACGCCGAGTTCCGTGAACGCCTTCGCCAGCAGGGCCTTCGAACCTTCGGTCGCGTAACCTCTGCCCCACTCCGCCTGGCGCAGCCGGTAGCCGAGTTCGACCTCGTCCAGCGGGCCCTCCTGCTCGGGGCACAGGAGGAACCAGCCGACGAAGGCGCCGTGGTCCTTGTCCTGGGCCGCGAAGAGCCCGAAATCGCCGCCCCACCGCTCGTAGCAGGCGAGGATGTTTCGCAGGCCGCGCTCGCGGTAGTGCTCCGGTGGGGTCGGCTCGCCGGTCAGGTAACGCATGACCGCCGGATCACTGTCCAGTTCGGTCAGCAGGTCCGCGTCGTCGGCGGTGAACTGGCGTAAGGTCAGGCGCTCGGTGTCCAGGAAGGCATCCACGAGCGCATCCTGGTCCACACGGGCGGGAGACGGCCACTGCTTTTCCGGCCCGGGTCCGGCCGGCGGCGCGCGGGTCGTACCGGAATCCTCCGGCCGGCCGTGGGGGCCGCCTCGGGACGCCCGAGAGAGCGCCGACGGCCGGCCGTACAACATCGGCCACGGCCGGCAAGGTCCGGGCGGCGGGCTTTGTACCCGGGAGGTGCGACGTGCCGGGAGGTATCTTTGCTGCGTGAGGACGCGCAGGTTCCCCCTGGCGCGGGTGGATCTGGACCAGTCCGTGTGCCCGCTGCCCGACGACGTCGCCGCGGCGCTGCCGGAGACGGTCACCGTGGTGCTCGATCACCGGGTGCTGGGGATGACGGCTTCCCGGGCGGTGTTCGAGTCGGCGGTCGTGCAAGATCCGGGGTGGCGGCTCACCGAGGTCGCGTGGCCGGCCGATCTGCGGGCCGGGGTGCTGGTCACGGTCTCGGTCCGGGAGGGGCGGGTGCACCTGCGGACCGTCGTGCTGGACGAACCGGTGCGGGTGGACGGCGTCGACTACTTCCATGAGTACGACCCTCGCGTGATCACCCGCGAGTTCGACCCGGGCATGTCCAATCGCGGTCAGGTGCTCAACGCGGTGCGGCGGCTGGGCCGGGTGTTCGAGGACGGCAGCGCGGTCTTCGCCGAGGCCGGCCTGCCGGCGCACTGCGGGCTGGGCCGGGGCCGGAAGGGCCTGTTCCTGCTGCGCAACGCGGTGGAGCAGTTGCTGCGCGAGGGCTATGTCACCCGGGTGACCGGCAGCACCGGGCCGGACGGCGAGCTCAACTATCCGGCCGTGGACGGCGAGGAGACGCTGGACCTGCTGTTCTACGCGCCGCTGGTGGAGCCGGCGCCGCTGCCGGGGGAGCCCGGCGAGCACGGCGACGGGGCGGGCGGGGAGCACCGGGCACACTGGGTGCACGGGTTCGTGCGGCGGCTGCCACCGGGTGCCCACGCGTCGAAGAAGCAGCTCAACCTGCATCAGCAGGCCATGGAGACCGAGGAGATCGACGGTTTCACGCTGGAGCCGGGCTACACCTTCGTGAAGCGGCACCACCGCGGCGGGTGAGGCCGCCCGGCGCCGCCACCCGCCGGTTCGGCATCGGCATACTGTGGTCACCGCCCTCTTCGCCGTCGAAGAATTCGGCGAGTTGGCTCGCCGTGACACGTCCGCCGGACGGGAGTTCGCCTTAACGCCATCCCCACGGAAAATCCGGGGGATTTCCCAGCTCAGACCGCATCCGACCGGCCCACCCGAAGGGAGTCGAGCCGCATGTCTCACGTCGTCAGCACTGGCACGGTTACGCTCCGCCGTGGCAAAACTTCGACACCACACATTCATTCCAACCGGTTTGGTTCCCACCGGCCGGACGCCTCGAAATTTAGCACACCCGTTTCACTTGCGCCCCCACGGGGGCACCGGATACGCCTTGGCCGCGAACTAGCTTTTCCTGTCCTGGCTCCGCAAGGAATCCGTTTCCTCCCCACGGCTGAAGCCGAGGGCTTCCACGGAGGTTTCGATGAATCGCATGCGCCAATGGTCGGCCGCCCGGCGCCGTCCGGGCCTCATCCGTCGCGGGTGAAGAGCCGGCCCGTTCCGGGCACCGGGGCAGGGTGGAGCCCGGGCTACGCGCGGTCCAGGTCGCGCAGGGCGAAGCGGAGGTGTTCCCACTCCTCGCCGAGGATGACGTGCAGGCAGTGCAGCACCGGCTCCTCGTGGTCGGTGGCCCACGGCACGATGCGGGGCTCGGCGAGCAGTTCCGGCGTGGCGGTGGCCAGGAAGTCGCGGACCATGGCCTGGCGTTCGGCGCGGAAGGCGAGCGTCTCGGCGTACGCCGGAGGCTCCTTCGCGAAGATCGACATGTCGTAGCCGTCCGACTCGTACTCGACGTGCGGCTGGCCGTACGGATGGAACGGCTGAGGCAGGCGCAGGATCGCCTTGCCCAGCCAGGCGTCGGTGGCGAACGCGAGATGACGCATCGTCTGGGCGAAGGACCACTCGCCGTCGACGGTGAGGTCCGCGGTGCCGTCCGGCATGGACGCCACCCGGTCGACGGCGGCCTCCCACGCCGCCTCCACCGCCGTCCACGCCCGGCGCAGGCCGTCGGGGTCGCCGGACTCTCGCAGGTCACGGCCGGGGAACCGGCGGTTCAGCTCGGTCTCGACCAGCGGGGCCACGTCGACGCCGTTGACGAACAGCGGGCCGTCCGTGAGCCACGGCGCGTCGATGTCGAGGCCGCGCACGTCGACGCCGCGCATCACCGCGCCGGCCAGCGTCGACCGGTGGAACCGCGCCTCGCGCAGATCCCGTTCGACGAACTCCAGGGTCTTGTTCTGTGCCATCAGCGCAGTATGCCCCTATCGCGGTAGTGATAGCCCTACCCCGGAGAGGAGGGTGCGCACCATGGTCAACGGGACTCCCGGGTTCGTACGGTCGATGGCGACAGACCGGCGGAGGGGGAACGATGGCGGAGCACCTCATGCCGCTGATCTGCTCGCCATGGCTCTACCTGATCGTTTTCGCGGCGGTGGCGGTCGACGGTTTCCTGCCGATCGTGCCGTCCGAGGCCGCGGTGATCGGTCTGGGCGCGCTGTCGGCGAGCGGCTCGCCCGACGTCTCGGGGCTGGTGGTGGCGGTCGTGGCCGGTGGGATGACCGGGGACCGGGTCGCCTATCTGCTCGGCCGTAAGACGGGCGGCCGTTTCCGGGGGCGGCGGCTGGCGGCGGCGCGGGACAGAGCGGAGCGGGCCCTGCTGCGTCACGGTGCGGCGGCCATCCTGATCGGCCGGTTCCTGCCGGGCGGCCGGACCGCCACCACGGTGACCTCCGGGCAGGTGTCTTTGCCGCCGGGGCGGTTCTGCCTGTTCACCGGCCTGGCGGGGCTGGCCTGGGCGGCGTACACGATCGGGCTCGGCCGGCTGGGTGGCGCCCGGTTCGCTGACTCGCCTCTGCTGGCGGCGCTGTTCGGGATCGCGCTCGGCACCGCCTTCACCGTCGTCCAGGCCTTCGTGGACAGGCGGCGCGCTGCCCGGCGACCAGCGCTGCCCTCCTCCGACCCCGAACCGGTGAGCATGAGTTGACCAGGCCGGGTCTCGGGTGGGCCGTTTCGACCGTACGGTGCGGGCTCGGCATGGCGGCCGGGTGGGCCGTACGGCGCGGGATCGGCGGCCGGGTGGGGCCGTCCCGGCCGGACGGCACGAGATCGGCTCCACAAGGGATGCGAGCCGGCGCGGATCACGGCAGGATGCCGGGAATGAACGAACCGGGCGGTGCGTCGGGAAGCGGAGCACATGCGGGTCTGGTGCTGGGTGGGCGTTACCGGCTGCTGGCGCCGATCGGCGCCGGTGGCATGGCGGTGGTCTGGCAGGCGCACGACTCGGTGCTGGCGCGGTCGGTCGCGGTGAAGATGGTGACACCGGGGCAGGCCAGGGACGAGCGGTCACGGGAGCGGATCCGGCTCGAGGCCCGGGCGGCGGGAGCGCTGTCGCATCCGAACATCGCCCAGGTGCACGACTTCGGCACGGTGGAGATCGACGGGCAGGTGCTGCCGTACGTGGTGATGGAGCTCGTCACCGGCGGGACGCTGTTGCGGCGGCTGGCCGCGGGGCCGGTGGTGCCGGGGTTCGCCATGCGGGTCGGCGCGGAGATCGCGGCGGCGCTGGCGGCGGCGCACGCGGAGGGCCTGGTGCACCGGGACATCAAACCGGGCAACGTGATCCTGGCTCCGACCGGGGCGAAGGTGGTCGATTTCGGGATCGCGGCGGCCGCGCGCACCCGGTGGCCCGAGCCGCCCGGATCGAGACGCCCGGCGGACGGCGGCGAGGCCGGGATCCTGGACGAGGTTCTCGGGACTCCCGCCTATCTGGCGCCGGAGCGGCTGGTCGGGGACGCGGTGGTGCCCGCGTCGGACGTCTACGCGCTCGGCGTCGTCCTCTACCGCATGCTGTCCGGCCGGTCGCCGTGGAACAGCGAGAACACCCGGCAGATGCTGGAAGCGCACCTTTACGTGCCGCCGTTGCCGTTGCCGCCGCTGGACGGGGTGCCGGACCGGGTCGTCGAGCTCTGCAACCGCTGCCTGGCCAAGGACCCGGAGCGCCGGCCCACCGCCGAGGAGGTCGCCGTGGTCCTGCGGGAGAGTGCCGGGCTGCGGGTGATGCCCGTCGACCGGCCGGTCGAGCCGATCCGTCCGGACGGCGTGTCCGTGTCCGGTCCCGTGAGCGTGGCGGCGGTGCCGAGCGCGGCGGCCGTGGCGGGTGGCGGGGCCCCGGCGGAGGTGCGGGCGGACGGCGGCCGGGTGCCGGCGGTGCGCTGGGCGGCGGCGGCCGCGCTGCTGCTGACCGCGGGCGCCGCCGGCTGGCTGTTCCTCCGGGACGACGACGACGGCGGGGCCGGCGGCGTGGTGGCCGTGGAGTCCGCCGCCGTACCGTCCGCGGGAGGCGCCGTCCCGGCGGGCAGTGGTGCGCCGCGGACGGCCGCGACCGGAATGCGAACCGCCGCTACCCGGCAGGCCACACCGGGCGCCGCGACGTCGGCCCCGGCGCCGGCGGTCGGGACCACCTCGACGACGGCGCCCGCACCGCGGCCCACGGCCACGACGACGGCGACCGCGGCGCCGACGGTGACGGCCACGACGGCGGAGCCGGAGCCGGTGCGGCGCACTCTCTCATCGGCGGGCGGGTCGGTGGTGGCGGTCTGCCACTCCGTCGGGTCGGCGGAGATCCTGTCCTGGGACGCGTCCGGCTCGTACAAGGTGCGGTCCACGGATCCGGGGCCGTCGCCCGCTCCGTCGGTGACGTTCAAGCATGGCAACGAGGTGGTGACGATGACGGTGAGCTGTGATTCCGGGGCTCCGGCTCTGGCGTGACCGATCGGCGGCGGCAATAATCGCACGCACAGTGCAATAATCACCGCCGTCTATCGGGAGAGTCGATGAGGATTACTCGCCGTACGCTGCTGGCGCTGCCCGCCGGAGTCGCGCTCGCCGCCGGGACGTCCACACCCGCGCATGCCGCCGCACCCCGGCCGGCCATCTTCGTCCACGGCAGCGCCGGGTCCGCGATGCAGTTCCGGGTACAGGCCAAACGACTGGCCTCCAACGGCTATCCGGCGCAGATCATCGAGGCGCACGAATACGACTCCCCGAACATCGTCGCCATCCTGGCCGAGGTGTACGCCGGACTCGACGCCCGCATCGACCGCCTGCTCGCCGCGAGCGGCGCCGACCGGGTGGACCTGCTGGCCCACTCGCTGGGCACCTTCGTCACCCAGGGCTACCTGAACAGCTCCCCGGCCCGGGCGGCCCGCGTGGCCCACTACGTCAACCTGGACGGCCGTCCCGCCGCCGCCCTGCCCGGCGGTGTGCCGACCCTGGCGATCTGGGGTGAGGGCGACCCGGCCCGTACGGTCGCCGGCGCCACCAACGTCCACTTCCCGGACCAGTCGCACACCCAGACGGTGTCGTCGGCCGAGTCGTTCACGGCGATCCACCGTTTCCTGCGCGGCGGCGATCCCCGTACCACCGAGGTGTGCCCCACGCGGGTGGCACACGTGTCCGGCCGGGCCGTGCTGTTCCCGAGCAACGCCGGGGTCACCGAGGCGCGTCTGGAGATCTACCGCGTGCATCCGGCCACCGGCCGCCGCCTCGGAGACCGCCCGGCCGCCCGCGCCGCTGTCGGCGCCGGGGGAGCGTTCGGTCCGGTCCCGCTGGACCCGCACACCCGGTACGAGTTCGCCCTGCTCCGCGACGGCCAGTCCACGCACCACTTCTACTTCGAGCCGTTCCGCCGTTCGGACTCGTTCGTCCGGCTGCTCACGAGCCGCCCCGGCGAGGGTCTCGGCGCCCTGGTCGACACCAGCGACCGGCACACCGCGCTGACGATCCAGCGCCAGAAGGAGTGGTGGGGCGGCGAGGGCGACCACCTGTGGATCAACGGGCAGGACATCCTCAACCCGGCAACGGCCCCGCACAACCGGCGGGTGATCGGCATCTTCGCCTTCGACGACGGCAGCGACGGCGTCACCGACCTGACCGCGCCGCTGCCGGAGTTCATCGCGCAGACGTTCATCTCCGGCGTCGACCTGTTCATCCCGGCCTCCGCCCGCGGGACCGTCGAGGTGACGGCGCAGGAACGCGGCGCGGGCCGGACCCGGCTGAGCGTGCCCGCCTGGCCGTCGAGCGGCCACCGGGTCAGCCTCGAGTTCGGCTGAGCCGCTCCACCACCGGCACCACCTCGGGGAAGGCGCCGATCGACGCGGTGACGTGCCGGCTGTCGAAGTCCTCGAGCCGGCGCACCCCGCTCTGCAGGCACGCGATGAACGCCAGCCCCGCCCCGCCGGCCGCCACCGCGTCACCGGGCGAGTCACCGACGTAGACACACTGCGCCGGTGACAACCCGGTGTGCGCGAGCAGTTCGTCGAAGGCGCGCGGGTCGGGTTTGCCGTACCGGGTGTTGCCGCGATGGTAGGCGCCGGACACCCGGCCGGCGATGGCGTGACCGGGCTCCAGCATGTGCCGGATCTCCGACTCGGCGCGCGAGGTGAGCAGCAGAACCGACCGGTCCGACTCGATCAGCGCGTCGAGGGCGTCCAGGTTCTCCGGCGGGATGACGTCGAGCAGGCCGTCGGCGACATGCCGTTCCATGGCGGTCTGGAACAGCGGGCCGAACTCCTGCAGGTCGATGCCGGGGGAGCGCCGCGGCATGGCCTCCAGCAGCGGGTCACCCCAGGTGGCCAGGTGCAGCTCCCGGGACATCGGCGGGCGGCCCATGGCCGCGAGGACCTCGTTCTCCAGTACGAACGACGCGGCCTCGGTCATGCACAGGGTGTCGTCGACGTCGACGATGACGGCCCGGATCATCGGCGCGCCGCGTCCAGCAGCGTCCGCAGTTCGTCGTGCGGGAACTTGTCCGGCCCCTGCCGGATGCTGTAGAAGTCCTTCTCCTGACGCCAGTCCTGCTGCCTGGCCCAGTGCCGCCCCTGCCCGTCGGTGTACCAGGTGACCGCCTGCCCGCGCAGGTCGTTGCGTTCCAGCCAGTCGGCGGCCGACGGCCAGTAACCGGTCCAGCCGGCCGGGCGCAGCGACGCGTAGGCGGCGTCGACCGCCGCCGCGGCCGCGTCCCCGTCGTCGCCGTCGTAGAGCGCGGCGAACCGGCACAGCAACGCCAGCGCGGGGCCCGGTTCCGGGTCGACGGCCCGGCAGATCAGGTCGAGCTCGGACCAGCGCAGTGCGTGCGGATGCCACTGCGCCATGTCGTCCCAGCCCAGCTCGGCGGGCTCGGTGAGCCCCGGCACGATCAGGCCCAGCTCGTAGCGGTCGAGTTCGAGGGCGACGTCGAGCACCAGACCGCAGCCGCCGCCGACCTCGAAGACCACCTCGACACCCTCGATGTCCTCGTCGTCATCGAGGCCGGCATCGTCGTCGAACCGGTCGGCCAGGTCGCCGATGCGGTCCTCGTCGTCGTAGGCGAACGTGTACCGGGCCCAGAACACCGGATCATGCAGCGGGAGGTCCATGGGAAGATCATGCCCGACCGTTGACCTCAAGGAAGGTTCAAGTTCTACGGTCCGTGGCATGACGCAGACCGACGCCGAACTCGCCGGACAGCCCGCCGCCTACTGGACCCGGATCGCCTACGAGGCGATCATCTCCTTCACCCGCGCCCAGCAGGCCGCCGCCGGATTCACCCAGCCGCAGTTCTGGCTGCTGCGCCACCTGTCCGAGAACGACCTGTTGCCGGACGGGCGGGGCCGCACCGTCGACGAGCTGGAGCAGGCGATGAGCGAGTACCTGCGGCCCGAGGACGACCTGGCCGCCGACGCCGGGACGCTGCGGGAACGCGGCCACCTCACCCGTGACGGCGACGGCCGCTGGTCGATCACCCCGGAGGGCGAGGCGGCCCGGCTCGAGATGAAGAGCCACGCTCCCGCGATCCGCGCCCGGATCCACGAGGGCGTCGACGACGCCGACTACGTGACCACCCTGCGGGTGCTGCAGAAAATGATCAGCAACGTGCGGTGATCGGCATGGCTCCTCCCAGCCGTGGCACGCGGGCTCCGACCATCGGCGCCATCAGATCACTGTCGAGCTGCGGTCACGGCTTCCACAGATCCGGTGACGGCCACCCCGCCGCCCGATCCGATTCGGTCAACGGCCGGTAGTGGACCGTCGACAGCAGGCCGCCGTCCGGGCCGAAACCGCGGAACTCGGCGGTGTCGTCCGGCGACCGGACCAGCCCGGGCAAGGAGACCAGGCCGGACTCCGGCACCGCGACGGTGATCGCCGCGCCGCCGTAACGGACCTCGACGGTGGTGACCGCCCGGGTGGCCATCACGGTCAGCTCGGCCACCCAGCGGCCGTCCACCCCCGCCAGCTGGGCGCCCAGCGACACCAGATGGCGGCCGCGCCAGTCCGGGAGCGGCCCGGCCGGGCGGTCGAGCACCCACTCCGGCAGGCCGCTGCCCGACGACGAGTGCGGGGCGTCCCGGTACAGGTAGACGTCGTCGAGGAGGTCGCCGTCGCCCGGATCGCGGTAGAGGACGATCGCCGCGGTGAGATCGTTCCACCGGCCCACCGCGGCGAGCACCCGCTCGCCCGGCCCGATCCGGGAGGGCAGCGCCGTGACGCCCCGCTCCAGCAGACGACTGTCGATCATGGGGGTGACTATGTCACCAGCGCAGCGCACCCTTCACCTGAATCCCACCACCGACACGAATCCGGCCACCAGGGCCATGGATCCCCCGCTCAGGCCGCGCTCAGACTGCCGATGACCTCCGCGGTGGTGCTGAGCGTGACGCCGATCCCGGCCAGGTCGGCGAGACGTTCCGGGCTGGTCTGCGACACGGCGTCGGTGGCCAGCACGGTGCGGAAGTCACGCTCGCTCGCCTCGAACAGGGTCGCCCGCGGGCAGTTCGGCAGATTGCAGCCGCACACCACGACCGTGTCCACGCCACGCGAGCGCAGCCACCGCTCCAGATCGGTGCGGTAGAAGGCGCCCCACCGCGGCTTGAACAGCACGATCTCGCCGTCGCCGACCTCCTGCGGGCGGCCGCTCAACAGCAGGCCGGCGTCCAGTTCGACAGGCGCGGCGGGTCCGGCGAGCAGCCCGGCGCCCGGCGTGCCCGGCGCCGCGATCGTCGTCACCCCGCGCCGCGGCAGATCGATGTCGGGCGAGCCCGGCGGGTACAGCCGGACGATGTGCACGATCGGCCGGCCCGCCCGCCGGAACGCGGACGCCAGCTCGTCCACCCGGGGCGCCACCTCGACGGTGCCGCCGATCGACGCGAAATCGGCCTGCATGTCGATGATGATCAGGCCTGAGGCACCCCAGTGCGGCACGACGTGATCGGTCATCGACTAAAACTAGGCGATGCGCAGAGCTCTCGTCATCGGCGGCACCGGTCTGATCGGCCGGGCCGTCGCCCGTCGCCTGATCCGTGACGGCTGGCGGGTCACCGTCACCGGCCGCGACCCTCGCCGTGCCCCCGCCGACCTGTCCGGCGTCTTCTTCCGCAGCACCCGCGACGTCTGGCCGTCCGGCGACCACGAGCTGGTCGTCGACTGCGCCTGCTACACGGCCGAGCACGCGCGCCAGTCGTTGCCGCTGATGCGCGGCGCCCGATCCGCGGTGATGATCTCCAGCAAGGCCGTCTACGTCGACGAGTACGGCAACCATGTGAACTCGGCGGTGCCGCCACGGTTCACCGGGCCGGTTCGGGAGGATCAGCCGACCCTGCCGCCGGGCGACATGCTCTACGACTCGCCGGAGGGGTACGGGCCCAACAAGGTCGCCGCCGAACAGGTGCTGCTCGACAGTGGCGCGCCGGTCACGGTGCTGCGGGCCTCCAAGGTGCATGGTGAGGGCGCCGTCCCGGCACGGACCTGGTGGTTCGTGAAGCGGGCGCTCGACCGGCGGCCGGTCGTACTGCTCGCCGGACGGGGGCGGGGCGTCGACCATCCGACGGCGGCCACCGACATCGCGGCTCTCATCGCCCGGGTCGCCGACCGGCCGGGGCGTCGGGTGCTCAACGTCGCCGACCCGATCGCGGCCGACGGCCTCACCATCGCCCGGATCGTCGCGGCCGAGCTCGGCCATTCCTGGCGGGAGGTGCTGCTCGCGGAGTCGTCGCCGCTGGGCCGGCACCCGTTCCATCGACTGCCCGGGATCGTCCTGGACACCAGCGCGGCGGCGGCACTCGGCCACGTGCCGGAGGGCGACCTCACGGCGGAGATCCGGTGGCTGGTCTCGCATCCGCCGGCCACGGATCCGGCGGGATGGTTCGACTACGCGGCCGAGGACGCGGCGATCGCATGAGCCCCCGCCCCGATGACGGCCGGGATCCCGCGGAGAATGGGGCGATGGACGAGGATCTCGCCGACTATGTGGCGGTCGGGGCCCGGGAGGATCTCGACCGGCTGCTGGCCGAGTACCGCCTCGGCGCGGCGGAGGTGGGTGACCGGATTCGGCAGCGGCAGCCTGCGCGATGGGCCTCAGGATATGTTCCGCCGCCCGAGTTCCTGGTGCACGTGTCGGTGTTGCGGCCGCACGGGCCGTTCGGCTGCGCCGGCGACGAGGAGGCGCTGGCCTTCTGCGGTGCGGTCGTGGACGCGATGGTGGCCCGCTACGGTCTCGACCGCGGTGCGGCGGTCGACCGCCTGAACCGGCACTGGTCCGGCACCGGGGTCTGGAGGTATTTCCCTATTAGATCTACGTGTTGCGCAGCCGTGCGTTGCATGTAGAAGGGCCTCCGTGAGCAAACACTGGCAAGTACATAGGGTGACAGGTTCGCCGCTCGTTGTACCGTCGCGCCTCGGAACGTGTCAAGGGATTGAGGCCAACGGGAGTTAAGCGGCTTGCGGTTGGGGCTGGGTTTCCTGGTCGGGCCGGTTGATCCAGACCTGCTCG
>NZ_JBFAMR010000129.1:0-13315 GCF_040656595.1 Actinoplanes sp. NPDC049802 | reverse complement strand
TGAGACATGCGGCTCGCCTCCCCTCGGGGTCGGTGGGTCGGGTGCGGTCTGAGCTGGGAAATCCCCCGGATTCATCCGTGGGGATGGCGTTAAGGTGGTTCCTATCAGTTGATGAGCTGGTGGAGCAGGTTCTGGATTCCGGGTGTCGACGGCGTGGATGCCGTGGAAGCGTTCGGCCAGGGTCGCGACGGTCTCTGCGAGGTGCGCCGGCAGGTCGATGGTCATGAGCGGTGGGCCGGATCGGTGTCATCGTGGGGGACCACGACGTCGTCGGCGTGTTCGCCGGCGTTCGGGTACAGCGCGACGACGAGCCCCACACCGAGCACGAGGCCGGCGAGTTGCGCGGCGACGAAGCCGGGCACTGAGCCGGGGGCGATGCCGGCGAAGGTGTCGGTGAAGGCGCGGCCGATGGTGACGGCCGGGTTGGCGAAGCTGGTGCTGCTGGTGAACCAGTAGGCGGCGCCGATGTAGGCGCCGACCGCGGCCGGGGCGACCGCGGCGCGGCCGGATCGGACGAGGGCGAAGATGAGCAGGAGCAGGCCGACGACGGCGACGACCTCGCCGAGCCACAGGTTGCCGGCAGCCCGTTCCTTGCTCGACATGGTGACGGGGGCCAGGTCGAACATCAGGTTCGCGAGGACCGATCCGGCTATGGCTCCCAGTGCCTGCGCTGCGGCGTACCCCCCGAGGTCTTTGATTGTCAGGCCGGTGCCGGAGCGGCGGCCGAGGAACCAGTCGGCGGCCGACACCACCGGGTTGAAGTGGGCGCCCGAGATCGGCCCGAAGGTCAGGATCAGCGCGCCGAGAGCGAACGCGGTGGCGACCGAGTTCTGCAGCAGTTGCAGGCCGACGTCTTCAGGCGACAGCTCGACCGCCATGATGCCGGAGCCGACGACGGCGGTGACCAGCAGTGCGGTGCCGAGGAACTCGGCGAGCAGCCGTCGCCACAGGATTGTCTGGTGCATGAGAGTGGTGTGACTCCGGGTCGTGTCGGTGGATGGTGGGTTCAGCGCGCGGGGATGGCGAGCTGGTCGAGCAGGCCGCGGACGCGGCGTTCGAGGTCGTCCCGGATGTGGCGGACCTGTTCGTGGGTGAGGCCGTCGGGGTCGGCGACCTCCCAGTTCTCGTAGCGGGTGCCGGGGAAGACGGGGCAGGCGTCGCCGCAGCCCATGGTGATGACGATGTCGGCGGCGCGGACGATCTCGTCGGTCCACGGTTTGGGGTATTCCCCGGTGATGTCGATGCCGCGTTCGGTCATCGCGGTGATCGCAGCCGGGTTGATGGTGTGGCCGGGTTCGGAGCCGCCGGACCAGGCGATCGCCTGGTCGCCGGCGAGGGCGGTGAAGAAGCCGAGCGCCATCTGGGAGCGGCCGGCGTTGTGGGTGCACAGGAACAGCACGACCGGTTTGCCGTCCCGGTGGTGGCCTTCGACCCGGGCGAGCGCCTGCAGGCGCTGGCGGGCGAAGCGTTCGGCCAGTAGCGGCAGGTAGTTCGGCACGGTGTGGGCGGTGGCGAACTGGTCGTAGCTGGTGTGCAGGAACCGCTCGATCGTCTCCGGGCCGTAGAGGCCGGTGAACTCCCCGGCCAGCCGGACGGCGGCGGTCCGCAGGGCGAGTTCCTGATCGACGGAGAGGTCACGCTGGTCGGCGTGAAGCAGGTCAGCCATGGTCGGCTCCGGGGTTGAGGGTAGGCGCGATCCGGTCGATGCGGTCGGCGAGGTCGGTGTACGCGGCCTCGAACGCCTCGTCGGTGTCGACGCGGGCGGGATCGGGCACCGACCAGTGCAGCCGGGGCCGGACCGGGCCGGTGAGGTCTTCGTGGGCGTTGTCGCAGACCGCGATGATCAGGTCACCGGAGACGACGACGTCATCGACGTGGTGGGTGCCGGCCGGGTCGAGGGCGAGGCCGTGCTCGTGGGCGACCCGGACAGCGCGGGGGTGCACCCGCTGCGCCGGGATGGTGCCGGCGGAGGCGACCGGGCCGCCGACACGGTCACGCCACAGGGCCGCGGCCAGTTGGGAGCGGGCGGAGTTGTGGGTGCAGACGAACACCACCCGCTCGGCGCTGTCCAGCCGCGGCGCGGTCAACGAGGACAGCACGCCGGGCACGAGTCGCAGGTAGGTGCGGCGGCGGTCGCCCTCGGACCGGGTCCGCACGAGCAGCCCGGCTTCTTGCAGGACCTTGACGTGGTGGGCGACGAGGTTGGTGGGCATGCCGAGGTCGGCGGCGATCTCGCCGGGGGAGGCGTCGCCGAGGGTGAGCGCGTCGACGATGGCGAGGCGGGCGGGTTCGCCGAGGGCGGCGTGCACTCGGGCCCGCGCCGTCAGCGACGAAGTTTCAGCGTTCATTGACTCAATCATTGCTGAGCTTTTGTGCTGATGCAAGCGGAGGAGAGGGACGGCTCCGGCTCCCCCTGCTTGTTGCGCGGTTTCGCCGCCCGCGCCCCGCCTCGGCGTGGTGGCCGACAGCCGAACCGTTTTCGGCTTTCCGGCCACCCTCCACCAGTCCCGCAGCGTGGTCTCTGCCGGCGGGGCGGGTCAGCCGGCGGGTGTGGTGCGGCGTGTTCTGCGACGCGATTTTCACAACAGTGCAGCGGATTGGCCGGCTGGGCGCATCTTTGCTGGTGAGAGTCGACCAGGGGGTTCCGTGACGTTCGAGGAGTACGTGGCGCAGCATGGCGCGTCGTTGTTGCGGTTGGCGTATGTGCTGACCACGGACGCGTACCTGGCCGAGGACCTGACGCAGACAGCGTTGACGAACGCCTACCGGCGTTGGCATCGGGTTCAGGCAGCCCGGGATCCGGACGCGTACGTATGCCGGATCCTGCTCAACGCGCATCTGGGATGGCGCCGGCGCCGCTCGTCCAGCGAGCGTCCGGTCCCAGAGATCACCAGCGGCCCCACGATCGCGGATCCCGCCGATGCTGTGGCCACCCGGGACCGGATGCACCAGCTACTCGCCGGGTTGGCGCCGCGGGCACGTACCGTGCTGGTGCTGCGCTACTACCTCGACCTGGACGACGCGGGCATCGCCGAGGCGATGGGGATCAGCCAGAGCACGGTCCGAGCGACCGCCGCGCGGGCTTTGGCGGCCCTGCGCGTCGGCGACCCGGCCACCATCACGGGAGAGATCCGATGAGTGAGCACCTTGAACAGCAGCTGCGGGACGTCTTCGCTCAGGACGCCGACGAGGCGCCCATCCTGAGCCCGGCGACCGTCGGGCAGGTGGCCGGGCGGGTGCGGCGCCGCCGGCATCTCAGCGTTGCGGCTGGTGCTGCGGTGCTGGTGGTGCTGGTTTCGGGTACCGCATTGGCGGGTGCCGCGACCTTCGGGGACCCGCCCAAGTCACGGTCGGAGACTGTCACAGCGCGTTACGGTGAGCTGCCGGACGCAAGGGGGGCCGACTGCTCCGCGTACCGCTCGGCCGGTGACCTCGCCACCCGCGATTTCGCCTTCGACGGCACGGTGGAGGGCATCGCAAGCCCGGCGACGTCGCAGCCTGTTCCGTATACCGCGGTCACCTTCACGGTGCACGAGTGGTTCCGCGGCGGAAGCGGCAACCGGGCGACGGTGACCATGATGGCACCGCTGGGAACGGGCGTGTACGTGTCGGAAGCGGGGCCGTCCTACATGGTCGGCACCCGGCTGCTGGTCAGCGGGGACTCCTGGGTGGCCGCCACCTGTGGATACACCCGCTACTACGACGAGGCGACGGCCGCCGCCTGGCGGGCTGCCGTCCGCGACAGGTGACCACTCGGTCAGCAGCCTACGGTGATTCGGCCTCGCCGGCTGCCGAACGGGTTCGCGGCCGAACGCGGACCGTGACCTAACCGGCGGCCTCGACCACCATGAGGATCGCGTCCTTGGCGACGGTCGCGCCGACCCGGGCCCGCAGTTCGGTGACGGTGCCGTCGACCGGGGCGGTGAGGGCGTGTTCCATCTTCATCGCCTCGACGACGGCGACCGTCTGCCCGGCCGTGACCTTCTCGCCCTCGCCGACGGCGACGACGGTGACGGTGCCCGGCATCGGCGACAGGACGGGCCCGCCCGCTCCGGCCGACGGTCCGGCGGTGGCGTCGAGGGCTTCGTGGTCGCGCAGTGCCCAGGTGTGCCCGTCCCGGCCGATCCACAGCACTCCGGTCGCGTCCCGGGCGTACGCATACGTGCGGGTGACCCCGTCCTGCGTGTGCCGCCCGTCGGAGCCGGTGGTGATGCGGACCGGCGGCGCCCCGTCGATGCTGATCTCGGCGTCCGCGGCCCGGCCCCGGTAGCGGATCCCGGTCGGCTCGTGCCCGGCGGCGCTGACCCGCCGGACGGTCCAGGCCCGGTCGCCGAGCCGCCACCCGCCGGGGATGTCGAACGGGTCGGCGAGCGCGGGCGCCGCGGGTTCCAGGGCGAGCAGCGCCAGTCCGGTGGCGAAGCCGAGCACGTCGGCGGGCAGGTCCTGGCCGGTGAGCGTGTCGAGGCGGCGGCCGACGAGCCCGGTGTCGAGGTTTCCGGCCCGTACGTCGGGGTCGGCGAGCAGCGCCCGCAGGAAGCCGATGTTGGTGCCGAGCCCGAGCAGTACGGTCCCGGCGAGCGCGGCGTCGAGGCGGTGCAGCGCTTCGGCGCGGTCCGCCCCGTACGAAATGATCTTGGCTAGCATCGGGTCGTAGTCGGAGCCGACCATGCCGCCCTCGGCCACGCCGGAGTCGACCCGCACGCCGGTGGGCTCGCGCAGCGCCAGGATCCGGCCGCCGGTCGGCAGGAATCCGGCGGCCGGGTCCTCCGCGTACACCCGCGCCTCGATCGCGTGGCCGCGCGGCCGCGGTGAGGCCGGCCACGGCGCCACCTCGCCCGCCGCGATCCGCAGCTGTGCCTCGACCAGGTCGGTGCCGTACACCTGCTCGGTGACCGGATGCTCGACCTGGAGCCGGGTGTTCATCTCCATGAAGTACCACTGGTCGGGCCGGTCGCCGGCCACGATGAACTCGACGGTGCCGGCGCCGACGTACCCGCAGGCGCGGGCCGCGTCGCAGGCGGCCGCGCCCATGGCCTGCCGTTGCTCCTCGCCGAGCAGCGGCGACGGCGCCTCCTCGATGATCTTCTGGTGCCGGCGTTGCAGCGAGCACTCGCGTTCGCCGAGGTGGGTGACGTTGCCGTGCCGGTCGGCGAGCACCTGGATCTCGATGTGGCGCGGGGTGGTGACGAGCCGTTCCACCAGCAGCGTGCCGTCGCCGAACGAGCCGATGGCCTCCCGCCGGGCGCTCGCCAGCGCGGCCGGCAGATCCTCGGCCCGGTGCACCTCGCGCATGCCCTTGCCGCCGCCGCCCGCCGACGGTTTGAGCAGCACCGGGTAGCCGATCCCGGTGATCTCCGCGGTCAGTTCGGCGTCGGAGAGCCCGGCGCCCTCGGACCCGGGAACGACCGGCACGCCGGCCTTCGCCACGGTCCGCTTGGCGCGGATCTTGTCACCCATGGCGTCGATCGCGGCGGCCGGCGGTCCGATGAAGACCAGGCCGGCGGCCTCGCACGCGGCGGCGAACGCGGTGTTCTCCGACAGAAACCCATAACCCGGGTGTACGGCCTCGGCGCCCGTCTTGCGGGCCGCCGCCACGATGGCCTCGATCGAGAGGTACGACCGGGCCGCCGCGGCCGGGCCGATGCGCACCGCGACGTCGGCGGCCGTGACGTGCGGGGCGCCGGAGTCGGCGTCGGAGTACACGGCGACCGACCGGATCCCGAGACGCCGCAGCGTGCGGATGACGCGGACGGCGATCTCCCCGCGGTTGGCGACGAGGACGGTGGAGAACATGGCGCTCACATCCGGAAGACGCCGAACGCCGGTTCGGCGAGGGGCGCGTTGGCGGCGACGGACAGGGACAGGCCGAGCACGGTACGGGTGTCGGCCGGGTCGATGACCCCGTCGTCCCAGAGCCGCGCGGTCGAGTAGTAGGGGTGGCCCTGCGTCTCGTACTGGGCGCGGATCGCCTCCGGGTCGGCCCCGGCGCCGACCGTCCCGAGCACGGTGGCCGCCTGCTCGCCGCCCATCACCGAGATCCGGGCGTTGGGCCACATGAACAGGAACCGGGGCGCGTAGGCCCGCCCGCACATCGCGTAGTTCCCGGCACCGAACGAGCCGCCGATCACCACCGTCAGCTTCGGCACCCGGGTGGTGGCGACCGCGGTGACCAGCTTCGCCCCGTGTTTGGCGATGCCGCCCGCCTCGTACTCGCGGCCCACCATGAACCCGGTGATGTTCTGCAGGAACACCAGCGGGATGCCGCGCTGGTCGCACAGTTCGACGAAGTGCGCGCCCTTCATCGCCGACTCGGAGAACAGCACCCCGTTGTTGGCGACGATCCCCACCGGATGCCCGTGGATGTGCGCGAACCCGGTGACCAGCGTGGTCCCGTAGTCCGGTTTGAACTCCCCGAACCGGGAGCTGTCCACCACCCGGGCGATGACCTCCCGCACGTCGTAGGGGACCCGGGGGTCGGTGGGGACCACGCCGTACAGGCCGGCCGGGTCGACGGCCGGCTCCTCGACCGGAGTCCGCTGCCACGGCGCGGGCGCCCGCGGCCCGAACGTGGAGACGATCGACCGGATGATGCGCAGCGCGTCGGCGTCGTCCTCGGCCAGGTGGTCGACCACCCCGGAGGTACGCGCGTGCAGGTCCCCGCCGCCCAGCTGCTCGGCCGTGACCACCTCGCCGGTGGCCGCCTTCACCAGCGGCGGCCCGCCCAGGAAGATGGTGCCCTGATCGCGGACGATGACCGCCTCGTCGGACATGGCCGGAACATACGCCCCGCCGGCCGTGCACGAGCCGAGCACGGCCGCGATCTGCGGGATCCGGCGAGCCGACAGTTGCGCCTGGTTGTAGAAGATCCGCCCGAAGTGGTCGCGGTCCGGGAACACCTCGTCCTGTCTGGGCAGGAACGCGCCGCCGGAGTCGACCAGGTAGACGCACGGCAGCCGGTTGTGCAGCGCCACCTCCTGGGCGCGCAGATGCTTCTTCACGGTCATCGGGTAGTAGGTGCCGCCCTTGACGGTGGCGTCGTTGGCGACGATCACGCACTCGCGCCCGGCGACGCGGCCGATGCCGGTGACGATGCCGGCGGCGGGGGCCTGGTCGTCATACAGCCCGTGGGCGGCGAGCGGGGACAGCTCCAGGAACGGCGACGACGGGTCGAGCAGGGTGTCGACGCGGTCGCGGGGGAGCAGTTTGCCGCGTTCGACGTGCCGGGCGCGGGACTTCTCCGGGCCGCCGAGCCGGGCGGTCGCCAGTTTCGCCTTCAGATCGGCGACCAGCGCGCGATGGGCTTCGGTGTTGCGGGCGAACTGGTCGCCGCCCGGGTCGGCGCGCGTGGCCAGGACCGGATGTGCCGTCATTTCTCAGCCCTTCCCGCGAGTGCCGTCACTGTTCTCGACGGGCTCGGGCGGCCCAGACGTTGCGCCATCCAGACGCTGGTCTCGACCAGTCTGCCCAGGTCGACGCCGGTCTCGATGCCGAGGCCGGCGAGCTGCCAGAGCAGGTCCTCGGTGGCGAGGTTGCCGGTGGCGCTCTTGGCGTACGGGCAGCCGCCCAGGCCGCCGGCCGAGGCGTCCACGGTCGTCACCCCACGCTGGAGGGCGGCGAGCGTGTTGGCCAGCGCCTGCCCGTAGGTGTCGTGGAAGTGCACGGCGATCCGCTCCACCCCGATGCCGGCGGCGGTCAGCGCGTCCAGCAGCGCCACCACCCGGCCGGGGGTGGCCACGCCGATGGTGTCGCCCAGGCTGAGCTCGGTGCACCCCATCGCCATCAGGCGTTTCGCCACGCCGACCACCCGCTCGGCGGGCACCTCACCCTCCCAGGGATCACCGAAACACATCGAGAGGTACGCGCGGACGCCGAGTTCCTCGCGGCGGGCCCGGTCGACGACGGGCGCGAACATGGCCAGCGATTCGCCGACGCTCCGGTTCAGGTTGCGCCGGGCGAACGTCTCGGTGGCGCTGGCGAACACGGCGATGTCGCGGACCCCGAGGGCGAGCGCCCGGTCGAGGCCGCGCTCGTTCGGCACCAGTACCGGATAGCGGACCCCGTCGGCGAACGTCAGCCGCTCCAGCAGTTGCTCCGCGTCGGCCAGCTGGGGAACCCATTTCGGGTGTACGAAGCTGGTCGTCTCCACCAGGGTGTGCCCCGCGTCGACGAGCCGTTCGATGAACTCGGCCTTGATCTCGACGGGCAGTGGCAGGGCTTCGTTCTGCAGCCCGTCGCGGGGCCCGACCTCGCAGATCGTGACCCGCTCGGGCATCCCGGACAGCGCTGTGACGCCGTATCCGGTCAAGGCGGCACCTCCCGACTCGGTTGCTCGTTCGGACCTTAACTGACCGCACGTACGGTCAACAAGCGTCTGGCGGAGCGCGGAAGGATCTTCGTATAGTGGGCGGGTGACACGTGCCAGCTCCCGCGACGCCATCCTGCGGGTGTTCGCCGAACACGTCGCGCGGCGGGGCTACGCCGACACCAGCCTCGGTGACATCGCCGCCGAGCTGGGCCTGAGCAAGGGCACCATCGTGCACCACTTCCGCAGCAAGGAGGCGCTGCTCGGCGCGCTGCACGAGGCCTACTTCGGCCGGCGGTTCGCGGAGGCGCGGTTCATTCTCGCCGAGCTGGACGACCCGGTGGGCCGTCTCGTCGCGATGATCTACGCGCTGCTGGCGGCGCACCGCGACGACCGGGCGGCCAGCCTGGCCTGCCTGCGCGAGCTGATCCGCTACCTCGAGGGTGGGCCCGGCGACTTCGTGCGCAAGCAGCGCGTCGACTACACCCAGATCGTGGTGGACATCCTGGCCGACGGCGCGCGGCGCGGGGTGCTGCACACCACCGACCCGCGGATGACGGCGTTCCACGTCTTCGGCATGTGCAACTACGCGTGGACCTGGTACAGGCCGGACGGCGCCCAGCCGGTCGAGGAGATCGCCGCCCGGTTCGCCCGGGAACTGCTCGGCGGGCTCGCCGTCGCGCCGGAGACGGGCGCCGCGCTGGACGACCGGATCGCCGAGGCGATCGCGACCGTCCAGCGGGCGCCGGGCCGGATGCCGGCGGTCAGTTGACGTAGACGGGAGCGCCCGCCGCGTCGGCGACCGGGGAGTACTTCGCGGTGAAGTAGCCGTTCGGAACACAGGCGGCCGGTCCACTGGACCTGTCGAACCGCTGATCGGTGAAGCTGATCGAGTTGTCGGTGTTGTCGGCCGTACCGGTGATGGTGTTGTTGCTGGCCACGAAGACGCAGGTCACCGAGCCGAGCAGGGATCGCAGGACCAGGGTGGCGGAGATCGGCGCGGCGTCGGTGCCGGTCACCGTCACGACGCCGTCGCTGGCGACCGTGGTGGCGTAGGGCTGGTTCTTGATCTCCACGCTGTTGACGCCGGTCACCCCGGGTACGCCGGACACGGTGCAGGCGGCGAGCCCGATGGTGGAGCCGAGCGCGGCCGCCCCGGGCGCGGCCGGGTTGTCGCCGACCACGGCGCTGAAGCTGGAGGCCGCGCACTTCATGCCGTTCGCGCCGGCCGGGGCGGTGGCGAAGACCGCCTGGGTGCCGGTGGCGAGTGCCGCCGAGATGGTGCCGCCGACGGCGACCGCGGCGCCGGCCGGGCTGCCGCTGGTCAGGACGGTGTCGTCGTCGGCCAGCGCCGGAGCGGCGGTGAGCAGCAGGGGGATGACGGCGCCGGTGATCGCGGCGGCCGTGACGCGCTTGCTGTGCATGGGGGTGCACCTTTCTCTATTCGGACGCGGCTAGTGCCTGGGTCAGGTCGTCCAAGCTGGGGGAGAGGGCCAGCGCCGTGTCGTTGGCGCCGAACACCACGGCGTTCCGCCCGGCCGCCGACGGCAGCCCGAAAGCCAGGTTGATGACGGCGTCGAGGCTGCCCGGGATGAGGCCGCAGCCGTTGGCCTTCGGTACGGCGTACGCGTTGTCGACCAGGGTCGCGCCGGTGAAGCCGGCGCCGAGGGTCTGGAAGCCGTTGGGGTCGGGGACGATGTGCAGGGTGCCCGGGTCGCCGGTGGCCGGCTTGTTGGGCGGGGGCGGGCTGGTGGTGCCGGTGGTCGGCCGGAACCGGATCGGGCTCGCGCCGGAGCCGATGTAGCACTTCGGGCCGAAGAGCGCGTTGCGCAGCCGCAGCTTGACGGGAAGGTCGAAGACCGGGGTGTTCGAGCCGGTGGCCAGCGGAACGAATCCGGTGATCGGCCCGGCCGGCTCCACCTGGGCGAAGACGCTCGTCACGCCGGGGATCAGGTTGGCGATGCCGGGCAGGGTGACCTCGAGCGGCTTGGCGATCAGGGTCTTGTTCCCGGCCGCCGGGACGGTCGAGTAGACGTTGGCGACGCTGCCGTCCGGGAACTCCCGGACCGGGGCGCTCGCCGGCCAGTAGATGCCGAACTGGACGGTGATCGGGTCCTCGAACGCCACCGTGGTGGAACCGATGGTGATGCTGCCGCCGTTGGTGACCGAGTGGACGCAGCCGACCTGGAGGTTCGCCGGATCCTTCATGGCGGCCGCGGTGAGCGGGCACTCGCCGAGGCCGGTGTACGCGCCGCCCGGGGCGGCGGCGCGTACCGGGGACGGGGTGAGAATCAGAACCGTGGCGGCGATCGAGGCGAGGACGGAGGTGAGCCGTGACGCGGGCATGGGCGCCACCCTTCTTCTGCCGAAGGACGTGGTGGCCCGGCCGTTTCCGCAGCGTTCCGGGGATTGAACGACACCATCGAGGTCCGTACCTTTCGGTATGAGAAACCTGCGCGGTATCTCATGTCAAGACATTGGGGGATGTCAATGACTGAATCGGTGATCAGCCCGTTGCCCGGCGCCCGGGCCGGGCGCGACCCGGCCCGGGCCATCAAACGCGGCCCGCGATCGATGACGCCCGAGGCGGTGGCCGCCCGGCAACGCGAGCGGCTGTACGACGCCCTCGTGCACACCGTCGCCGAGAAGGGGTACGCCAGCGCCCGGGTGAGCGACATCTGCACCGCGGCGGGGGTGACCCGGCCGGCGTTCTACGCGCTGTTCGCCGGCAAGGAGGACGCCTTCCTGGACACCTACCGGCACGGCACCGGGGTCCTGCTGCGGCTCATGGACGAGGCGTACGCGGCGGCCGCCGACTGGCGCACCGGGGCCCGGGCCGCGCTCAAGGTGCTGCTGGACGTGCTGGCGAGCGTGCCGGCGTTCGCCACCATGGCGATCGTCGAGATCGACGCGGCCGGCCCGCTGGCACGGCACGAGCGGACCGAGCTGCTGGGCCGGTTCGCCCGCTTCTTCGACGACGCCCCGCCGGCGCCGGACGGCCTGGCCGGCACGGTGGTCGGCGGCGTCTACGCGACCATCTACGGTCACGTCGCCGACGGGCGGGTCGAGCGGCTGCCGGAGCTGCTGCCGATGCTGAACTACTTCATGATGGCCCCGTTCCTGGGCCGCGACGGGGCCGCCGCCGAGCTCGCCGCGCCGGTGGGGGAACGGGTGGTGGCACCCTGCGCAACATCAGATACCGACGAGGTTTTTCACTGACCGAATGCGATGTCCACGGGCTTGACGGGTCTCATTACCGCGGCGTAACTTCGCCGAAATCCATCGAGTGACGCCAATGTCCGGCATCCGCAGTGCCGGCATCGGATCTGCACAGGGAGAGTCCATGTCCTCCACCTTCGGCCGGACCCGCTGGCGCCGGTTCACCGCGATGCTGCTCGGCGGCCTCGCGGCCACCGCCGGCCTGGTCCTGCTCACCGGCAAAGGGGTGCTCGCCGCGTCCTTCTCCATCTCCGGGATGCCGTTCACCGTCACCTCGCCCAAACTGCACGGTTACGGCTTCGCCCAGTACGCCGAGATGGACCACATGGCGCCGGGCAGCCCGAACGAGGGCGACACCGGCGGCCAGGTCCTCGTCATCGTCTCCGCCATCCGCGACGCCGAACTCGACGGCCTGTGCCAGAGCATCGCCCTCGGCGGCATCAACCTCAAGATCACCGCCGGCAGCCCGGCCGACAAGGTCACCGCCGACACCCTCGTCGTCGACTCCGACGTGATCACCGCGAACGCCACCTTCAAGACCATCGACATCGGCCAGGACGCCGGCACCCTCGACCGGGTTCCCGGCAAGAAGGGCGCGATCGGGGTCTTCGGCCAGCAGGCCGAGGAGGTCACCCTCACCAACCTGCGCCAGAACAACTACGCCACCACGGCCGCCACGTTCCACCTGCCCAACCTGCGGATGGCCTTCACCTCGGACGGCTGCTGACCATGTCCGGTCCCGGTGACACCCGGGTCTCGCCAGGCGCCCGCGCCTGGCGGGCCTGGCGGGAATGGCGCCGCACCCGCCCGTTCTGGGCCGGCCTGCTCGTCCTGCTCGGCGGGCTGGAGATCCTGCTGACCGTGTGGGCGCCGCTCGGCGTCGTCCTGCACGTCGGCATGCAGGGCTTCATCGGTTACCTGATCCCGGTCGTGATCCTCCTCTGCGGTCTGTTGCTCTGGTTCAACCCGGCCCAGCACCTGTTCTACTCGCTGATCTGCGTCGTCTGCGCGCTCGCCTCCTGGATCACGTCCAACATGGGCGGCTTCATCATCGGCCTGCTGCTCACCCTGATCGGCGGGGCGCTCGCCTTCGCCTGGAGCTGAAGATCTCCGGGCCCGACGTCTCGCCGACTGCCGGCCAGCCGAAACAGCCGCGAGGGCCGAAGCCGCGAGCTGCGGATTCGCGCCGCCTCAGACCCGGACACCACCGAAGCTCTCATGGTCGAGCAGGAGTACATCCGTTGTGGGTGTGGCTACACCCCGGTGGGTGTCGAGGTTGACCGCAAGCACGGTCTCAGACCCGGACACCACCGAGGCTCTCGATGTCGAGCAGGAGTACATCCGTTGTGGGTGTGGCTACACTCCGGTGGGTGTCGAGGTTGACCGCAAGCACGGTCTCAGACCCGGACACCACCGAAGCTCTCGGACGGAGTGTGTCCGTTCGCAGGTGGCGATGCGCTGTAGATCTGTTCGGCTGGTCGTGAGCGCTGACCCTGCCGGCTTATCAATAAAGGCTCGCTGCCAGTGCATATCGGGTCCGGCCCTGCTTTGCCAGGCCGCACGACGTGGGTGTCGGGTAGCGGACACCGGGACGTGGATCAGGATTCGATGACCGGCGACGGCGATCGGTGGTCGGCGATCGGCGGTCCAAGGCCGGTGAAGATCGGTCCGTTGCGGCGGTTGCGCATGTGGACGGCATTGAGCGTTTTTCAACTGAGTTCGCGCAGCTGACGGCGCGTCCAGGGGTGGGTTGCGAGGCCAGGTGAGGCTCCCGGTAAGACAAGCAATCGACCA
>NZ_JBFAMR010000128.1:0-13653 GCF_040656595.1 Actinoplanes sp. NPDC049802 | reverse complement strand
GGGCGCGATGCGCGCCCGAACTCCACACACCCGGCCGCATCGCGGAGCGGGCGGCGACCACCGATCTCAGCCCGGCGGGCGCGGCACGGGCGTGAGTGGGCAGCTCATCGCGGTGAGCCGGCGGGGCGGCCGCCGTTGTGGCCGGGGGCTGCGCCGCCCGTACGAAATCATGGTTCTCAGGCTTTGAGGTCGCCGTCGATCGTGGTGACGGCGTGGCCGCTCAGAAGGGTACGGTCGCCGCGCAGGCCGACCCGGACCGTGCCGCCGCGGCGGGAGGCCTGGTATCCGATCAGGTCGGCACGGTCGAGGCGGGACGCCCAGAACGGGGCCAGCGCGGTGTGTGCGCTGCCGGTGACCGGGTCCTCGTCGACCCCTACGGCCGGGCCGAAGAAGCGGGACACGAAGTCGTGGGCCGGGTCGTCGGAGGCCGCCGTCACGATCACGCCGCGGCGGCTCAGCCGGGCCACCTCGCGCAGGTCGGGCGCGACGGCCCGGACCGTCTTCTCGTCGGCCACCTCGGCCAGCAGGTCGTCGGTGAACGGGCCGGTGTGGTGCACGGAGACGATTTCCGTCCCGAGCGCGGCGGCCAGCGCCGGGTCGACGGGGCGTGGGCTCAGCGGGGCGGTCGGGAAGTCGAGGGTGATCAGCCCGTCCGGGGCCGCCGAGGCGGTGAGGATGCCGCTGCGGGTGCGGTAGCGGAGCGGGCCGGCCGGATTCAGCGTGTGGGTGACGGCCAGGGTGGCGTGGCCGCACAGGTCCACTTCGACGGCCGGGGTGAACCAGCGCAGCGCCCAGTCGGCGCCGGAGCCGGGCGGCAGCGGGTGGGCGAAGGCCGTCTCGGCGTGGTTGACCTCGGCCGCGACCTGGAGCATCCACTCATCGAACGGGAAGGCCTCGCCGTCCAGGATCATCACACCGGCGGGCGCCCCGGAGTACGGGCGGTCGGTGAAGGCGTCGACGATTCGGATTCGCATGCCGCCGACGTTACGGACTCCGTGCTCAGCTCTCCATGGGACGGGGGCCGAAGACCGGTCGGCCGCGCAGGCTTCCCGGGTCTCGGGGTGGGCCCGCCTCGAGCCAGGAGAGGAAGCCGGTCACCGTGGTCTCGGCCATGGCGATCTCGAGGTCGGCCGAGGTGGTGCGGCAGCGCAGGACCACCCAGTGCCCCGGCATGGTGAGACGCTCCGGGCCGGTCGGCAGGCGGCGCTCCTCCACCGTGAGGCCACGGCGGTCGAGGACCCGCTTGGGGCGGATCGCCAGGCTGAACATGCGGTGGAACCGGAGCTCGTCGCCGACGAACTGGCCGAGCCCGGGCGACCAGCCCCGGCCGGGCACGATCGTGTTGATGCGCACCTGGAGACGAATGGTTCCGCCGCCGACCATGAGCAGGCGGCGGCGGAAGAAGATCGCGAAGAAGAACGCGAGCAGCGCGACGACGCAGATTCCGGCGATCTCCAGAATCCGCATCGGCGGAGTCAGTGCGACTCGGGCGTGGCGGGCGTGGCGCTCTCGGCCAGCACCGTGACGCCGTTGGCGTCGATGGAGAGGAAGCCACCGGCCACGTCGTAGGTCAGCTGCTCGCCACCGGCGAGCTTGACCCGGACCTGGGAGGGCTCTTTCAGCAGACCCAGCAGCGGGGAGTGACCGGGGAGCACACCGATCTCACCCTCGGTGGTGCGCGCGACGAGCATCTCGGCCTCGCCGACCCAGACCTTCTCCTCGACGGCGACGACCTCGACGTGCAGCTGGTTGGCCACGCTGTCTCCCTTTTACGCTGCGATCCGGTTGGGTGAAGTCTAATCGGCGACGAACGCCGCCGTGGTACGGGGTGGCAGGTCAGCCGTCGGCGGCGGCGTACTCCGGGTGATCGAGCAGGAACGCGCCGATCCGGTCTTCCCGCACCGCCTGGAAGAACTCGCCGGTGGACGGGCTCAGCTGTTCGCCGAGGTATCTCCCGTTGTCGAACAGCCCACCTCCGGGCAGCTTGACCAGCGTCATGTCCCCGGTGTTGATGCCCTGCAGAGCCATGCCCCAGTCGACGACGCTGTTGCCGCCACCGTCGAAGGTGAGCGAGCCGCCGGCCGCGTCGAGCACCTTGAGCAGCTTGGTGGGGTCGGTCACCACGTCCTTGCTCATCGCCTGTTCGGCCATCGCCTTGATGAACTGCTGCTGATGCCGCTGCCGGTCGTAGTCACCGTTGGGCAGGCCGTACCGCTGGCGCACGTAGTCCAGCGCCTCCCACGCCTGGAGGTGGTAGGTGCCCTTCTTGTAGATCTTCTGCGGACCGACGTACGGATGGTCGCAACCGCCGGCGGCACAGCCCGCGCTCTTGGGCCGGGTCTTGCCGTCGGGTTGAAGGTGCTCGGACTTCACGGTCTGGTCGATCGTCATGGTGACGCCGCCCATCGCCTCGACGATCTTCTTGAAGCCGCCGAAGTTGATGATCGCGCCGGCGTCGAAGTCGCGGATCCCGGTGACGCCGCCGACCGTCTCGGCGAGCAGTTGGAAGCCCTGCCCGACGTCGTGCTTGCCGCCGCCGACCGCGCTGCCGAACGACATCGCCGAGTTGATCTTCGCGGTGGTGCCGTTGAAGCCGGTCTTGTCGAAGGCGGGAATCTCCACGTACAGATCCCGGGGGATGGAGAAGAGGAACACCTGATCCATGGTCGCCGGGATGTGCGCCACGATGATCGAGTCGGAGCGCGGGGCCTGCGAGTCGTCGCGCGGGTCGATGCCGGCGAGCAGGATGTCGATCGGGCCCTTGATGTCGGCGGGCTCCTTGGTGGCGCCCGGGGCCGGGTCGCCGATCAGGGTGCCGGGAGCGTCGATCTTCCCGCTGTACCTGGCGAGCAGCGCCTGCCCGGAGACGAGCACACCACCGCTGACCGTCATGAGCACGCAGCCGGCGCCGGCACAGAGACGGGCCCACAGCGGCGCACGCCGGCCTTGGGAGGACTTTGCCACGCGGATTCCCCACTCTTGCCGTCCGGAGACCCCGGACGGGCCACGGGATCAAGCGAATGCGCGGCCAAGCATACCCGCGCGGCCGGATGACGGCGGCGGACCGGAAATCCCCGGAAAGCGCGAAGCCGCGCCGGCGTAACGCCGGCGCGGCCCCACTGCTTACGGGCTGGATCAGCCCTTCATCAGCTCGTGCGCGTTCTTCTCGAGGTCCTCGAGGCCACCGCACATGAAGAAGGCCTGCTCCGGGAAGTTGTCGTACTCACCCTCGGCGATCTTCTTGAAGGCCTCGATGGTCTCCTTGAGCGGGACCGTCGAGCCGGGGACGCCGGTGAACTGCTCCGCCGCGTAGGTGTTCTGCGACAGGAACCGCTCGATACGACGGGCCCGGGCGACCGTGACCTTGTCCTCCTCGGAGAGCTCGTCCATACCGAGGATGGCGATGATGTCCTGCAGGTCCTTGTACTTCTGCAGGATCCGCTGCACCTCGCGGGCGACCGCGTAGTGCTCGGCGCCGACGAACTCGGGCGCGAGGATACGCGAGCTGGAGGCCAGCGGGTCCACGGCCGGGTAGATGCCCTTGTCGGAGATCGACCGCTCGAGGTTCGTGGTCGCGTCCAGGTGGGCGAACGTGGTGGCCGGCGCCGGGTCGGTGTAGTCGTCGGCGGGCACGTAGATCGCCTGGAGCGAGGTGATGGCCTTGCCCCGCACCGAGGTGATCCGCTCCTGCAGCTCACCCATCTCGTCAGCCAGAGTGGGCTGGTAACCCACGGCCGACGGCATACGGCCGAGCAGGGTGGAGACCTCGGAACCGGCCTGGGTGAACCGGAAGATGTTGTCGATGAAGAGCAGCACCTCCTGGTTCTGGACGTCCCGGAAGTACTCCGCCATGGTCAGGGCGGTCAGGGCGACCCGCAGACGGGTGCCCGGCGGCTCGTCCATCTGGCCGAAGACGAGGGCGGTCTTGTCGAGAACGCCACCCTCCTCCATCTCCAGGATGAGGTCGTTGCCCTCACGGGTGCGCTCGCCGACGCCGGCGAACACCGAGGTGCCACCGAAGTTGCGGGCCACCCGGATGATCATCTCCTGGATGAGCACCGTCTTGCCCACGCCCGCGCCGCCGAACAGGCCGATCTTGCCACCACGCACGTACGGCGCGAGCAGGTCGAGCACCTTGATGCCGGTCTCCAGCATCTCGGTCTTCGGCTCGAGGTCCGCGAACGCCGGGGGCTTGCGGTGGATCGACCAGCGCTCCTGGATGTCCAGCGTCGACGGGTCGACGTTGAGGACCTCGCCGAGGGCGTTGAACACGTGGCCCTTGGTCACGTCACCGACCGGCACCGAGATCGGCGCACCGGTGTCGACGACCGCGGAGCCGCGGACCAGGCCGTCGGTCGGCTGCATCGAGATGGCGCGGAGCAGGTTGTCACCCAGGTGCTGGGCGACCTCCATGGTCAGCTTCTTCGTGCCGCCGGAGAGGGTGACCTCAACGTGCAGCGCGTTGAAGATCGCGGGCATCGCGTCACGGGGAAACTCGACGTCGACGACCGGGCCGATGACCCGGACGACGCGGCCGACAGCGGTCTCCGCCTTAATGGGCTCAGCAACAGCAGTCATCACACATCACTTCCCGCCGCGGCCAGCGCGTTGGCGCCGCCGACGATCTCACTGATTTCCTGGGTGATCGCAGCCTGCCGCGCGGAGTTCATCTCGCGCGTGTACCGCTTGAGGAGGTCGTCGGCGTTGTCCGACGCGCTCTTCATCGCCCGCCGGCGCGACGCCGACTCGCTGGCCGCCGAGTCCAGCAACGCCGAGTAAAGGCGGGTGTTGAGGTACTTCGGCAGCAGAGCCTCGAGCAGTTCGTCGGCCTCCGGCTCGAACTCGTAGGCCGCCTTGAGCTCGGAGGACTTCTCGTCCTGCTGCTCGACCTGCACCGGTGCGAGAGGCTTCGCGTTGGCGGTCTGCGTCATCAGAGACTTGAACTCGGTGCTCACGATGTGCAGCTCGTCGACGCCCTCGATGTTCTCCGGGCCGAACGTGCCGTCCGCGTCCGATCCGGCCGCGAACGCCTCGATCAGGGCGTCACCGATGCGCTTGGCGTCGGCGAACGACGGGCGCTCGGAGAAGCCGGTCCAGCTCGCGGCCACCGGCCGGTTGCGGAACTTGAAGTACCCGACGCCCTTGCGGCCCACGATGTACATCGCCACGTCCTTGCCCTCCGACTTCAGCTGAGCGATCAGCTGCTCGGCGGTACGAATGGCGTTGGCGTTGTAGGCGCCGGCCAGGCCCCGGTCACTGGTGATCAGCAGGACACCCGCCCGCTGGACGCGCTCCCGCGCGACCAGCAGGGGGTTGTCGACCGAAGCGTTGGTCGCCAGGGCGCCGAGGACCTTGGTGATCGCCTCCGCGTACGGCCGGGAGGCGTGCACCCGCTCCTGCGCCTTGGCGATCCGGCTGGTGGCGACCAGCTCCTGCGCCTTGGCGATCTTCTTGGTCGACTTGACGGTTCGGATACGCCGCCGCAGCGCCTGTACCTGACCGGCCATGACTAGCTACCGCTCTCGGTCGAGCCGCTCTGGAAGACCTTCTTGAACTCGACGACGCCGGCCTTCAGGCTCTCGACGTTGTCGTCGCTCAGCAGGTTCGTCGACTCGATCGCGGTGTAGACCTCGCTGTTGTGCTGCTTGAACCACTGCAGGAACTCCTGCTCGAAGCGGCGCACCTCACCGACCGGGATGTCGTCGAGCTGACCGGTGGTGCCGGACCAGATCGAGATGACCTGGTCGACCGTCGAGTACGGCGAGTACTGCGGCTGCTTGAGCAGCTCGACCAGACGGACGCCCTTCTCGAGCTGGGCACGCGACGCCTTGTCCAGGTCGGAGGCGAAGGCCGAGAAGGCCTCCAGCTCACGGAACTGGGCCAGGTCGAGACGCAGTCGGCCGGAAACCGTCCGCATCGCCTTGACCTGTGCCGAACCACCCACGCGGGACACCGAGGTGCCGACGTTGATGGCCGGGCGCACGCCGGAGGCGAACAGGTCGGACTCGAGGAAGATCTGGCCGTCGGTGATCGAGATCACGTTGGTCGGGATGTAGGCCGAGATGTCGTTGGCCTTGGTCTCGATGATCGGCAGACCGGTCATCGAGCCGCCACCCAGCTCGTTGGAGAGCTTGGCGCAGCGCTCCAGCAGGCGGGAGTGCAGGTAGAAGACGTCACCCGGGTACGCCTCACGGCCCGGCGGGCGGCGCAGCAGCAGCGACACGGCGCGGTACGCCTCGGCCTGCTTCGTCAGGTCGTCGAAGACGATCAGGACGTGCTTGCCGTTGTACATCCAGTGCTGGCCGATGGAGGAGCCGGTGTACGGGGCGATGTACTTGAAGCCGGCCGGGTCGGACGCCGGAGCCGCGACGATCGTCGTGTACTGCAGCGCGCCCTGCGCCTCCAGGGTGCCCCGGATGCTGGCGATGGTGGAGGCCTTCTGGCCGATCGCCACGTAGATGCAGCGAACCTGCTTCTCCGGGTCGCCGGAGTCCCAGTTCGCCTTCTGGTTGATGATCGTGTCGATCGCGACCGTGGTCTTACCGGTCTTACGGTCACCGATGATCAGCTGGCGCTGGCCACGGCCGATCGGCGTCATGGCGTCGATCGCCTTGATGCCGGTCTGCAGCGGCTGCTTCACGGGCTGGCGGGCCATGACGTTCGGCGCCTGCAGCTCCAGCTCGCGGAAACCCTCGTTCGCGATCTCGCCGTGGCCGTCGATCGGGTTGCCCAGGGCGTCGACCACGCGGCCCAGGAAGGCGTCGCCCACCGGGACGGAGAGGACGCGGCCGGTACGCTTGACCGGCTGCCCCTCTTCGATCTTCGCGAAGTCGCCCAGGATCACGGCGCCGATCTCGCGGACGTCGAGGTTCAGGGCGACGCCCAGGGTGCCGTCGGCGAACTCGAGCAGTTCGTTCGCCATCGTCGAGGGCAGGCCCTCGACGTGCGCGATGCCGTCGCCGGCGTCCGAAACGATGCCGACCTCTTCACGCGTGAGATCGGACGACGTGGCGGACGAGACGTAGCGCTCTAGCGCCCCCCGGATCTCGTCCGAGGAGATGGTCAGCTCGGCCATCCTCTGCCTTCTCTGTCTAGCTCGGAGCGTCACCGCCGCCGAGGGGGCTTCTCGATGGAAATCGAGGGGAACGGACTATCTAGCGAACGCCTGCTTGGCCTGGTTCAGCTTGCGCAGGACCGTGCCGTCGTAGAGATCGGAGCCGACCCGGACGCTGACACCGCCGAGAATCGACGGGTCCACGTCCACCTTCAGCGAGACCTCGCGGCCGTAGAGGGCGGACAGCTTCGCGGCCAGCGACTGCTCGTCGGCGTCGGTGAGCGGCTTGGCAACCGTCACATACGCCACCTCGCGGTCCCGCTTCGCGGCGGTCGCCTCGACGAGCCGGGCCAGCGAGGCCTGGAAGCCCCGGCCACCGAAGCCGGTCAGCGCCACCTCGACGAGGCGGCCGGTGGCCACGTGCACCTTGCCCTTGAGCAAGTCCTGAACCAGCTTAACGCGCCGCTCGACCGGAGCACTGGCGTCACTCAGCGTGACCGCCAGGCTGGAGTCGCCCGAGACGATCTGGCCGAACCGGAACAGTTCGTCCTCCACGTCGGCCAGCTTGCCCTCACGGTCCGCCGAGGCGAGCAGGGCGTCCACGCCCAGCCGCTCGGTGGCGTCGAGAAGCTCGGCCGGACGCGAGAAACGGCCCGCCACCAGGGCGGACACCGCGTTCACGGTGGTCTCCGAGACCTTGCCGGACAGCAGCGAGGCGACCAGGTCGGCACGGTCGGAACCGGGCCGCGACGGGTCGGTCAGCGCACGGCGCAGCCGGGGCTGGGCCCGCAGCAGGCCGGCCACCGACAGGATCTCGTCGGCAACCGTCGCCAGCTGCGGAGCCGTGGCCGTCGCGGTGCCCGCGACGAGCCGGTCCGACGCCTCGCCGTAGGCCTCGCGGCTTACGCTCGACGCCATCAGCGCTGTCCCGCCGTGTCGAGGTCGGCGATGAACCGCTCGACGGTGCCACGGGTACGGGCCTCGTCGGCGAGAGCCTCACCGACGATCTTGCTGGCCAGGTCGACCGCGAGCGTGCCGACCTCGGACCGGAGCTCCCGGACGATGGACTCCCGCTGGGCGGCGAGCTGCTCGTTGCCGGCCGCGATGATGCGGTCCGACTCCTCGCGAGCCTTGGCCAGCACATCCTGCCGGATGCCCTCGGCGTCGGCCCGGGCCTCGTCGCGGATGCGAGCTGCCTCGGTCCGCGCCTCGGCGAGCTGCGCCTTGTACTGCTCGAGCAGCTGGTTCGCCTCGGCCTGAGCGGTCTCGGCGCGCTTGATGCCGCCCTCGATCGCGTCCACCCGCGCCTGGAAAGTCTTCTCCATCACCGGGAAGACGAACTTCATCAGGACGAAGCAGAGCACCGCGAAGGCGACCGTACCGACCAAGATCTCTTCCCAGATGGGAAGGATCGGGTTGTGCTCGGCGGCACCCTCTTCCGTGGCCGCGGCCAGGTAAAGGTCGATCATGGAAACCTCCTAGTCGAGGTTGAGATCAGAGTCCGGTGCCCTGCCAGATGAAACCGAACGCGATGCCGAGGAGCGCGAGCGCCTCGATCACGGCGAAGCCGATCCAGACGAACGGCAGGGTCAGGCGGGACGACTCCGGCTGGCGGGCGGTCGACTGGATGTAGGCCGAGAAGACCAGACCGACACCGATGCCGGGGCCGATGGCGGCGAGGCCGTAACCGATGGCGGCGGTGCTGCCGGTAAGGCTGGCCAGAATCTCCATTACCAATTCCTCCTGGTATCTCGCGTGACTGTCACGCGGGACGACAACGGGGTGCTACTTGAAGATCAGGTACTTATGAGATTTGTTCGCGGCGGTGGAGACCCTGGGGTCTCACCTCGCTGCATCCGCTTGTCAAGGTAGGCCGCGAAAAACCTCACTCAGTGCTCGTCGGCGAGCGAACCCTGCACGTAGCTCGCGGTCAGCACCGTGAAGACGTAGGCCTGCAGGCAGATCACCATGAACTCGAGGAAGGTGATCGCGATGGTGAGGGCCCAGGACAGCACGGAGACCGGGGCGAGCCAGGCGTTCGCGCTGATCATCGCGAAGCCACCGAGCGTGAACACCAGCAGCAGCATGTGACCCGCGAACATGTTGGCGAAGAGACGAACCGCCAGCGAGAAGGGCCGCACGAGGAAGTTGGAGAAGATCTCGATCGGGATCAGCAGCGGCAGGATGCCCACCGGAGCGTTCGGCTTGACCGCGTGCACGAAGTACGCCAGGCCGTGCTTCTTGATACCGACCCAGATGAACAACACGTAGCTGATCGCCGCGAGGACCGCCGGGAAGGCGATGTGCGACATCGGCGAGATCTGCACCAGCGGAACGATGCCGAAGAAGTTGTTGACCAGGATGAACATGAAGAGCGTCGTCAGGTACGGCGCGAAGCGCACACCCTGCGGGCCGATCATGTCGACCGCGATGTTGTTCCGCACGAAGCCGTAGATGCTCTCGGCGATCCACTGCTTCTTGGTGGGAACCAGCTGCGGCTTCCGGTACGACGCCAGGAAGAAGATGATGATCCCCGCGACGGCCACCCAGACCAGCACCGTGATCTTGGTGAACCAGTAGGCGTCGTGGGCGCCCCACGGCAGGATGCTGGGCAGGTAGAAGTCCTCGACATCGGGCGGGAATGCCGCCGCGAGGACCGTCGACTGACCGATCACCATGGCCCTTTCCTGTCAGGCGCCGAGACACGGCGCACGATGAGGTACACAGCGCCGGCGACCCCGAGAACGGCGCCGATTCCGGCGAAGATGCCCGTGGTTCCGACGTAGTGGTCGACAAGCCAGCCGATCCCGCCCCAGGACAGAATCCCGGCGATGAGATACGACAGAGCGGTCATGCCCGCACCTGAGTCAGGAGGCGGGTTCGAACCGTCGTCACCGCGAGATTCGGGGGAAGGTTTCTGGCCGGTCATGACGGCCCGAACGATATCAGCAGGAAGCGCACAGCTAAGCGGGACCCCCCGCACAACCGTAGTTGTCCAGGCGTCAGGGGTCTCGCAACTGACTGGACACGGTACTCCTGTCGCGCCAAATCAGAACACGGCACAGCCGCAGGGGTCACCGGATCGTGGCCTGCTGCCATCTTCACATCGCCGACCTGGGCTTACGTAGGGCCCTAGGTCACTACCGAACGACCCGCCGGTGCACCCACCAGGCCTGCACACCGGTCCAGACCACCACGGCGGCGACGATGCCCCAGCCGAGGGCGGTCCACCCGGGCCAGGCGATGTTCACGCCGATCGCCAGGATGACTCCCAGCAAGGAGTATTTCACCACGTAGGTGAGCATTCCGAGCGGCATCAGCAAAGCCGGCCGGACCGTGTCCGCCCAGGCGATGACCAGGGTGGACATCGTGTAACTGATGGTCACGATGAGCACGCCGGCCGCCGCGCCCAGCGCGTGCTCCGGTCCACCGGTGAGGAAGCCGGCCGAGGCGGCGCACAGAAGCAACGCCATCGAGACCGCGGAGAGCAGCGGCAGGTGCTCGATCCGCCAGCCCGGGTCCGCCGGCGCGGCAGGTCGTTCCTCGATCGGCGCCTGACTCACCACGACTCCCTCCACCGGACACTGTGGCAGCGGGCAACGCTATCACCGCGCCCGGATCACCCCGGCCGCACATCGACCACCGGTTATCGCTCGTTAAGGCGCGGTCTCCGGAAATCCTCCCCGAATTGGATCGCGGTTGCGACTCAACGTGCCGGCGCGGAATCGATCGCCGATTCCGTGTCGAGCGGATAGGGCGGAAAGCCGCCGACGAGCTCGCGCACCGCGGCCGCCGTCTCCCGGATCACCGCCACGCCGGCGTCGGTCTCCGTGCCGTCGCGCATCACCCGGCCGATCAGACCGGCGATCCGCCGCATCTCGTTCTCCCTCATGCCCTGGGCCGTGACGCTGGGCGTGCCGACCCGGACACCCGACGCCACGGCGGGACGCAGCGGATCGTACGGGACCGGGTTCTTGTTCAGGGCGATCCCGGCCCGCGCGCAGCGCGCCTCCGCCTCCGCGCCGGTGATGCCCAGCTCGCGCAGATCGAGCACCCCCAGGTGGGTGTCGGTGCCGCCGGTGACCGGGCGCATCCCCTCGGCGGCGAGCCCGGCGCAGAGCGCCCGCGCGTTACGGACCGTCTGGTTCGCGTACCCCCGGAAGGCGGGTGTGCCCGCCTCGCGGAAGGCGACCGCCTTCGCCGCCACCGCGTGCATCATCGGCCCACCCTGCGCGAACGGGAAGACCGCCTTGTCGATCCGCTGAGCCAGCTCGGCCCGGCAGAGGATCATGCCGCCGCGCGGGCCGCGCAGCGCCTTGTGGGTGGTGCCGGTGACCACGTCCGCGTACGGCACCGGCGACGGCACCGCCCGGCCCGCCACCAGCCCGATGAAGTGCGCCGCGTCGACCATCAGGTACGCCCCGACCTCGTCGGCGATCTCCCGGAACCGGACGAAGTCGATCAGACGGGGATAGCAGGTGGCCCCGCAGATGATCAGCTTGGGCCGGTGCGCGAGGGCCAGCTCCCGCACCTCGTCGTAGTCGATCTCCTCGGTCTCCGGCGCCACCCGGTACGCGATCGGATGGAACCACTTGCCGGAGAAGCTGGCCTTGCTGCCGTGGGTGAGGTGCCCGCCGTACGGCAGGCCCATGGCCAGCACCACGTCGCCCGGCTCGGCCAGCGCCGCGTACGCCGCCAGGTTCGCTGACGTGCCGGAGTGCGGCTGGACGTTGGCGTGCTCCGCCACGAACAGATCCTTCGCCCGCTCCACGGCCAGCCGCTCGGCCCGGTCCACCTGCCCGCAGCCGCCGTAGTAGCGCTGGCCGGGGTAGCCCTCGGCGTACTTGTTGGCGAGCGTCGACCCGAGCGCGGTGAGCACGGCCGGAGAGGCGAAACTCTCGCTCGCGATCAACTGGAGAGTGCCCCGCTGACGGACCACCTCGTCCACGAGCACGGCGGCGATCTCCGGATCCTCACGCTCCAGTGCCGCGAAGTCCGGCCCCCAGAAGGTGCCCACCCTGGCCTCCCGAGTCGAAGGGCCTGCCGGTTCACGAGCATATTGCTTCGGAGGGTCGCTTCGTGGGCACACTGTGCAGTCATGCTGTGCTTGGTCACCGGAGCCACCGGATACATCGGCGGACGTCTCGCCCCGCGACTGCTCGACGCCGGGCATCAGGTCCGCTGCCTCTCCCGCAGCGCCGGCCGGCTCCGCGACGTCCCGTGGGCGGACCGGGTCGGCGTCGCCGAGGCCGACCTGAACGACCCGGACTCGCTGGCCGCCGCCTTCGAGGGCGTCGACGTGGCGTACTTCCTGGTCCACTCGCTCGGGCGGCGGGACTTCGAACGTCTCGACCGGGAGGCCGCCCACAACTTCGCGACGGCGGCGCGCGCGGCCGGCGTACGCCGGATCGTCTATCTCGGCGGCCCGGAGCCGCCCTCCGGCAAGCGACCCTCCGCCCACCTGCGCTCCCGGGCCGAGGTGGCCCGCATCCTGATGGACAGCGGGGTGCCGACGGTGGTGCTGCGGGCGGCGGTGATCATCGGATCGGGTTCGGCGTCCTTCGAGATGCTGCGCCATCTGACCGAGCGCCTGCCCGCCATGGTCACGCCACGATGGGTCGAGAACCGGATCCAGCCCATCGCGGTACGGGACGTGCTGCGCTACCTGATCGGCGCCGCGACGCTTGCGCCCGAGGTCAGCCGCGGCTTCGACATCGGCGGCGCCGACGTGCTGACCTACCGGGAGATGATGCAACGGTACGCCCGGGTGGCCGGGCTCCCCCGTCGCGTCATCCTGCCGGTCCGCCTGCTCAGCCCGTGGCTGTCCGCGCACTGGGTCGGCCTGATCACCCCGGTGCCGAACGCCATCGCCCGCCCGCTGGTCGCGAGTCTGGTCCACGAGGCGGTGGCCCACGAGAACGACCTGGCCACGCTGCTGCCCGGACCCGCGCCGCTGGGCTTCGACGAGGCGGTACGCCTGGCCCTCGGCCGGATCCGCGACGCCGAGGTGGAGACCCGCTGGTCCAGCGCGGCCGGCCGGGACGCCGCCGCCGAGCCGCTGCCCAGCGATCCGGACTGGTCCGGCGGCAGCGTCTACGTCGACGAACGGTGCCGGCCGGTGAACGCCTCACCCGACCGGCTGTGGCGGGTCATCGAGGGCGTCGGTGGCGAGAACGGCTGGTACTCGTTCCCGCTGGCCTGGTCGGTGCGCGGCTGGCTGGACCGGCTGGCCGGCGGCGTCGGGCTGCGCCGGGGCCGCCGCGACCGGCACCGGCTGCGGGTCGGCGAGGCACTGGACTGGTGGCGGGTCGAGGAGATCGAACCCGGGTCGCTGCTGCGGCTGCGCGCCGAGATGCGGGTGCCGGGCCGGGCGTGGCTGGAGATGCGGGCCGTGCCCGGGCCGGACGGCGGCAGCGTCTACCGGCAGCGGGCCGTCTTCCTGCCGCGCGGGCTGGCCGGGCACCTCTACTGGGCGTCGGTGCTGCCCTTCCACGGCATCGTCTTCAACGGCATGGCCCGCAACATCACCCGGACCGCCGAGACACGCTGAGCCCACAACCGGTGTGTGGATTTCGGGCGCGGAGCGCGCCCGAAATCCA
>NZ_JBFAMR010000127.1:0-13697 GCF_040656595.1 Actinoplanes sp. NPDC049802 | reverse complement strand
AGAGGGCCGTCCCCGAAACATCTCGATCAGCATTTCGTGCAGGTGCGACGGCATGACAATTACCGTACCGCTAGTTGCTCCATGAAGCTAGGCACCAGACAGGTGTTCTCATGCCGGGGGCTGCCGGCGGGATGGCCGCCTCACCCCTTCCGGAGTTTGAACGCGCCGAGGGCCGGGGGTCAGTTCCAGGTGGGGAGGGGCCGGCCGGGTTGCTTCGTGTTCAGGTATTGCAGGACCTTGCGGCAGTCCAGGTTGGGTGAGCTGTATGTGTTGCCCCGCAGCTTCTCCATGAGCGGCAGGTCGCCGTGAAGCTGATCGTCCTCGTGGTGGCAGGTCAGCCGGGTGTCGACGGCGGACTGCGGGATGCGCATCACGTATCGGGTGTCGGCGTGCAGGATGGTCAGCCACTCCTCGGTCTCGGAGATCGGGTAGCCGACGAACCGGCTCTCCGGGCGCACCTGGAGATCGTTGACGCCGTCGCCCAGGTCCTGCGTGGAGGTCACCGTGGTGCCGTTGATCAGGAAGGCCTGCGCGGACACCCACGGTGCCCCGAGGCTGTTCATGAACTGGAACGCCAGCGCGGCGGCCCCCAGGTAGACGACCGAGAGCCCCTGCCAGCCGGTCAGCCTGTGCCCGCGCGTGATCAGCGCCTCCTGACCGGAGCGGGCCCACCGGTGACGGAAGTGCCGGATCACCAGCTCCACGCAGAGGGCGGCCAGGACCACGGCCAGGCAGCGGAGCAGGTAACGGTACGGCGAGGCCAGGGCGGTGACCGCGGCCACGATCAGGATGAGTGGCCAGAGCGCCGGCTGGATGCGGGCCCGGAAGCGGACCGCGAACCAGACCGTGCCCAGGGCGATCGCGGGCAGCACGTAGTACGCGTAGATGGTCACCGTGCCGAGCGCCACCTGCACCGGCGTCGCCGCGAGCAGGGCGGTCGTGGTGGTCAGCGAATACCGCGCCACCCCGTAGATCTTGATGAGGAACAGCAGCAGGAGCAGAGCCGACCCGACCGCGACCAGCTCACGGGTGCTGATCCGGCCTTCCGGCTCGGGGGATCGGGCCGGCGGAGGCGCCGTATCGTCCGGTGTGGATTGAGGGCGGCGCATCGTGACCGTGTCGGTGCTGGTCAGATGGCGGGTGCGGGGACGTTTCCTCGGTTGTGCCATCGCCGGTCGGCCTCTCTGAGATCCCGGTCTCCGACGGGGAGTCCCAGGGTAGGCATCGATGGCAACGACACGCCAGATACGAATCGGCGCCGCTGTCCTCTTCGGAAGAGAACCCCGTTTCCCCGGAGTTCCGATGCCGCTGACCCCGGCCGGCGTTCACGACGTCCGCCTCCGCTCATCCTCGGTTCTCGCCGGGAGAGGTGTGTGCGGAGGGAACGCTTCGCCCGTACCCTCGCCGGGTTTGGGGGAAGGGTGAGGCCCGCCCACCGGAAGCGGTGGACGGGCCTCGAGCCGTGATCGGAGGGGGTTACTTGAGCGCGCCCTCCATGATGCCGCGGACCAGCTGGCGACCGCCGATGAGCAGCAGGACGATCAGCGGGACCGTGGCGACGAAGGCGCCGGCCAGCACCCGGCGGTAGATCACGTAGTTGCCGCTGGCCAGGTCGGACAGGGCGACCATCGATGTCGGGAAGTCGGTGCCGTTCAGCGTGATCAGCGGCCACTGGAAGTCGTTCCAGGTGGCCACGAAGGTGAGCAGGCCGAGCACGGCGAGGGCCGGGCGGATGGCCGGGACCACGACGGTCCAGTAGATCCGCAGGGTGAGCGCGCCGTCGATCCGGGCCGCCTCGACCAGTTCGTCCGGGATCGCGTGCCCGATGAACTGGCGCATGTAGAAGACGCCGAACGCGCTGACCAGGCCGGGCGCGATGACCGCGATCAGTTGACCGTTCCAGCCCAGTTTGCCCATCAGGATGTAGAGGGCGACCACGCCGAGCTGGTTCGGCACGGTCAGGGTCAGGATGACGATGAACATCAGGACGTTTCTGCCCTTGAAGCGCAGCTTGGCGAAGGCGAAGCCGGCCAGCGAGCAGAAGAACAGCGTCGAGGCGGTCACCGCGAGCGCCACGATGAGGCTGTTGATCAGTGACGCGGTGAAGTAGACGTCCTGAAGGGTGAAGACCTCCTTCAGGTTCACCATCAGCTGGTCGCCGGGGATCACCGACGGCGGCGACTTCATGACGGCCTCGTCGGTGCTCGTCGCGATGACGAACATCCAGTACACCGGGAACGCCGAGACCATCAGGATCGCGAACAGCCCGAGGTACGACTTCCAGGTGCCGGGAGTGTCCTGCGGGGCCCGGCTCAACAGGCGGGTGCTCACTTTCCGCCTCCCAGGCGCCGGGTGGCCAGCGCGTTGATCGCGGCCACGATCAGGATGATGAGGAACAGCGCCCAGCTCATCGCGGCCGCGTATCCGAGGTTCAGGTCACGCCAGCCGACCTTGTAGATCAGCTGCGCGATGGTCCGCCACTGGTGGTCGTAACCGCCGTTGGCCAGCGCCGGGTTCTCGTCGAACAGCATCGGCTCGTTGAACAGCTGGAGCCCACCGATGGTGGAGAGGATGACGGTGAACAGCACCACCGGCTGGATCATCGGCACCGTGATCCGCCAGAGCTGCCGCCACGGGCCGGCGCCGTCGACCGCCGCGGCCTCGTAGACGTCCTTCGGGATGGCCTGCATCGCGGACAGGTAGAGCAGTGCGTTGTAGCCGATCCACTTCCAGTTGACCATCGTGGCGATGGCGATCCAGCTGCTCCAGGTGGTGGCCCGCCAGTCGAGCGGCTGTTCCTCGCCGAAGCCGACCAGCGACAGCAGCCAGTTGGCCATGCCGTAGTCACGGCTGAAGAAGACCGCGAAGACCAGGGTCGAGGCGGCCACCGGGGTGACGTACGGCAGCAGCACACCGATGCGCCAGAACGTGGCGCCGCGCAGCTTGCGGTTCAGCAGGTTCGCCAGCATGAGCGCGATGAGCAGCTGCGGAACCGTGGACAGCACGAAGATGCCGAACGTGTTGACCAGGGCGTCCCAGAAGTCGGTGTCGCTGAACAGCCGGGTGTAGTTGTCCAGCCCGGACCAGCCGTTGAGCTCCTGGTCCATGATGCGCCAGTTCCGCAGCGACACCACGAAGTTGAAAATGATCGGAAACAGCCCGAAGATCACGAAAAGGATGAAGAACGGCGCGATCAGCAGGTAGGGCACGGTCTTGGTGTCGAAGCGGTAGAGCCAGAACTTCGCGCGCGGCGGGGGCGCGTGCTTCGGCTCCTCGGTCCGCGTCACACGGACGTCGGTGAGCGACACGACAACTCCTCTTACGGGCCGGAAGGCGGGACGGCTCGGTGGCCGCCCCGCCGTACCGGAAAGGTTCGGATCAGGACTTCGAGGCCTTCTCGGCTTCCTTGACCGCCTCAGCCCAGGCGTCGGCCGACTTCAGCTGGCCCTGCTGCACTCGGTTGATCACGTTCTCCACGGCGACCCGGGTCGGGCCGTTCTTCTTGCCCAGGTACTGCGGCTTCAGGTTCTCCGCGGTGGTGGCGAAGATCTGGCCGGTCGGGGCGTTGGTGAAGAACTCCTTCTTGTAGTCCAGGATCTCCTTGTTCTTGTACAGCTCCGGCTGCGACGGCAGGTTGCCGACGGTCTTGAAGACCTCGATCTGCTGCTCCGGCTGCACCAGCCACTCGACGAACTTGTAGGCCTCGTCGACGTTCTTGCCCTGCTTGGGGATGGTCCACCAGGAGCCGCCCCAGTTACCGCCGCCACCGGGGATCGCGGCGATGTCCCACTTGCCGGCCTGGTTCGGCGCGGTCTTCTGGATGTGGCCGAGCATCCACGCCGGGCAGGCGAGGACGGCGAACTGGTCCTTGGTGAAGCCCTGGTCCCAGTTCGGCTGGAAGCTGGCCAGGTTGGCGGAGAGCCCGGCGTCGATCGCCTTCATGGCGACGTCGAAGCCGGCCTTCGGGCCGCCGTCCATCTGAAGGGCTTCCTGCTGGTCGTAGAAGCCGACCGGCTGCTGCGACAGGACCGGGTTGAAGAGGTTGGTCGCCGAGTCGACGAACTTCTTGCCGGTCTTCGAGGTGTAGGTCTTGCCGGTCTCGATGAACTGGTCCCAGGTCGTCCAGAGCTTGGAGACCTCGTCCCGCTCGGTGGGCAGGCCGGCCGCCTTGAACAGGTCGGTCCGGTAGCACATGGCCAGACCGCCGACGTCGGTGCCGAGACCGATCTGCTTGCCGTCGGCGGACTGCGAGGCCTGCCACTTCCACGGCAGGTACTTCGACTCGAAGCTGCTCGCGCCCTTGTCCTTCAGGTTCACGAACTGGTCCGCCTGGCTGCGGAACTGAACGATGAAGCCCTCGTCGACGGCCGAGATGTCCGGGGCGCCGGAGCCGGCGACCAGCTTCTTCTGCAGGTCCTCGTGCTGGGCGTTGTACTCGCCCGAGTTCAGGACGATCTTCACGTTGGGGTGGTCGGCCTCGTACTTGGCCTTGAGCTGGTCGAGGCCCATGTCACCCCAGAAGTTGACCTTCAGGGTGACCTGGCCACCCTCGGCGCTGGAGTCGTCGTTGCCCTCCAGAGCCTGGCCGCTGCAACCGGCGATGGCCAGCGCGGCGGCGAGGCCGACGGCCCCCACACGCGCGGCGCGACGTCCGAAACGTTCCATGTCATTCCTCCGCAAGGAGATGCGCATCACTGAACCGGGTAAGTTGTGGGAACCGTAAGCCCGGCTTTCACCCGTGTCAATAGCTGGTTACGGGCACGCTCCCAGTGCTACCCAAGCCGGATTTTTCGGACGTCCCGCTAATCAGTGGTTTACATTGTCCGATGTGTGCCGTAACACTTAACCGATCAAGCGGCTGTAGAACGTCGAGGGACGCCGAAGGCGTGCAACCAGCGCCCGATAAGCTCGGCGGCAGTGGGGACAGAGGAGACTGAGTGAAACGGCCCACGATCGCCGACATCGCACGGCGGGCGGGCGTGTCCAAGGGCGCCGTGTCGTATGCGCTGAACGGCCAACCCGGCGTCTCCGAGGCGACCCGCAAACGGATCCTGTCGATCGCCCAGGAGATCGGGTTCAACGCCAACAGCGCCGCCCGGGCCCTGTCCGGCGCCCGCGCGCGGGCCGTCGGCCTGACCCTGTGCCGGCCCGCCCGGCTGCTCGGCATAGAACCCTGGTTCATGGGCCTGATCAGCGGTTTCGAAGCCGAGCTGGGTGAGCGGTCGTATGCGCTCACCCTCCAGGTGGTGGCCACCCCCGAACAGGAGGTCGAGGTCTACCGCCGCTGGTGGGGCGAACGCCGGATCGACGGCGTGATCGTCACCGACATCCGGGAGAACGACATCCGCATCCCGGTCCTCCAGGATCTGCAGCTTCCGGCCATCGTCATCGGCGGCCCCGGCGACACCGGCCCGATCGCCCAGATCTGGTCCGACGACGCGGGCGCCATCACCGAGGCGGTCCGCTACCTGGTCGCCCTCGGCCACCACCGGATCGCCCGGGTCAGCGGCCCGCCCGGCCTGCTGCACACACAGAACCGGACCAAGGCCTTCGAAGGCGTCTGCGTCTCGCTCGGCCTGGACAACGCGCTCACCATCCCGGCCGACTACACCGGCGAGGAAGGCAGCCGGGCCACCCGGCGCCTGCTCATCGGCGGCGACAAACCCACCGCGATCATCTACGACAACGACGTGATGGCCGTCGCCGGCCTCGCCGTGGCGCAGGAGATGGGGCTCTCCGTCCCCGGCGACCTGTCGATCGTGGCCTGGGACGACTCGCCGCTGTGCAGCCTCGTCCACCCACCGCTCACCGCGCTCAGCCGGGACATCTCGGCCTACGGCGCGCAGGCCGCCCGGGAACTGCTCAACGCCATAAACGGCACCAAGGTCGGCAACGTGGAGGCGGGCCGGGTGCACCTCACCCCACGCGGGAGCACGGCACCGCCCCGGTAGGCCCTCGCCGCCGGCGGCCGCCGGGCCGGCCGGCAGGCCCTCATCGCCGGTGGCTCTCCAGGTACGCCTCGACGCGCTCGGCCGGCCCCGGATGGCCGAGCGCGAATCCCTGGCCGTACCGGCATCCCGCCGCGACGGCCCGGGTGACGTGCTCACCGGTCTCCAGGCCCTTGGCCACCACGTCCAGTCCCAGCCGGCGGCCGAGGCTGACCACCACGTCCAGCACCGCCGGGCCGCCGCCGACCACCGCCTCGGACGGCGGATCGATCAGCGCCCGGCTCAGCTTCAGCATGTCCACCGGCAACCGCCGCAGATGCGACAGCGACGTCTGGCCCGACCCGAAGTCGTCCAGCGCCGCCCGGACACCGAGTTTGCGCAACCCGGCCAGCGCGGCCACGATCGCCGGCACGTCCTCGGCGATCCAGGTCTCCGCCACCTCGACCACCAGTCGTTCCGGGGGCAGGCCGTACCGGTGCAGGATCGTCGTGACCCGTTCCGGGAAGCGGGCCGTGAGCAGCTCACGCGGGCCCACGTTCACGGAGAGCCAGAAGTCGTCGCGCACCGACCAGGACGCCAGCCGCCGGCAGGCCTCGTCGAGCACCCACTCATCCAGTTCGGCGGTGATCCCCAGCGACGCGGCGATCGGCAGCAGCTCCCGCGGCGCGACGGTGCCCAGATGCGGATGCCGCCAGCGGAGCAGCGCCTCCACCCCGGCCGGCGGGTGACCGTCGCGCAACTCCACCACCGGCTGGAAGACCAGATCCAGCTCGCCGCGCCCGGCCGCGCCCAGCAGCTGCTGCTCCAGCTCCATCCGGCGGTGCAACTGGATCTCGACGTCCGGGTCGTACCACTCGACCCGGTCACGGCCCAGCTGACGGGCCCGCTGCCGGGCCAGGTCGGCCTGGCGCAGCACGTCGTCCGAGTCGGCGCCGCCGGACAGCTCGGCCAGGCCCACGCTGGTGTAGAGGGTCACCGTCGCCCCGGGCAGCGGATACGGCTCACCCAGGGTGGTCACGATCCGGGCCGCCAGGGCGTACGCGGGCACCGCCGACTCGCTGGTCAGCACCGCGAACTCGTCACCGCCCAACCGGGCCGCCACGTCCTCCCCACCGAGCAGGCCGCGGATCCGGCGGCTCACCTCGATCAGCACCGCGTCGCCGATCTCCCGCCCCCGGGTGTCGTTCACCTCGGCCAGCCCGTGCAGGTCGATCACCAGCAGGGTGCCCTGCCGGCCGGCCCGGCGGCGAAACGCCAGCAGGTCCCGCATCAGCGCCCGCCGGTTCGCCAGCCCGGTCAGCTGGTCCAGGTAGGACAGGCGGGTGAGGGTGCGCTCCAGATGCCTGCGCTCGCCCACGTCCCGTACGTGCACCACGAGAGCCGCCACCTCGGGCACCGCCCGCTGGTCGGAGATCGTCGACTCGGTGTCCCGCCAGAGCCGGGCCCCGTCCCGCAGCCGGGCGTTCACCAGCACCGGCGGCCCACCCTCGTGCTCGCCGGCGAGCACCGACCCGATCACCGCGCCCGCGTCCGCCGCGTCGTCCGGGTGGATCAGCTCCTGGAACGCCCGGCCGATCACCTCCTCGTCCCGCAACCCGAAGAGGCGGGCCGCCGCCGGAGACTGCCAGCGCACCGTGAGCCGCTCGTCCAGTACCAGGGTCAGGTCGGTCGCCCCGGCCACCAGGGAACGGAAGTGCGCCTCGGCCACCCGCAGGCGACCCGCGTACCGGCGGATGTCGCGCACCACGAGCAGCTCCCGCACCACCAGGACGCTGACCATCACGAGACCGAAGACGACCGCCTCCGTGTCGAAGTCCCGGACCGTCACCAGGTGCCAGATCGCGGCCACCACGCCGACCGCGGCCGGCACCGCCAGCAGCGGATAGCTCGCCAGGTACTGGTCCGGGTGGCGGGGCTCGAGCGGTGGCAGCGGCAGGTCACGCCGGGACCCGCCGACCGCCGACGCGGCCAGCCCGCCCACCACCAGCGCAGTGGCCGCCCACAGCACCGTCCCGGAGGACCGGAAGGCGAGCATGCCCAGCCCGATCAGGACCAGCGACGAACCGGCGCCGCACCACATGGTCGGCACCGGGCGGGGCCGGGCCCGCAACACGATCACCGTCACCATCGCGACACCACCGGCCGCGATCAACAGCGCCGGCACCGTGTCCGGCCGCCGGGTGGCCGCCGGGATCAGGTACGCCGCGAAACCCAGGCTCACCCCGAGCCCGACCCCGTCGAACATCCGCCGCAACCGGACCACCCAGTCCCGGGCCGCGCCCGGCAACAGCGACGTGCCGATCACGAAACAGGCGGCGGCGACAGCCAGGACCGCCGTCAGCCAGAACACCGGGCGCCCCGGAACCCACCACAGGATCGGGCCGGCCGAAGCCGTCGCCAGCGCGCCCATCCCGACGAAACCGGCGCCCCGGCACGCCACGAACGTGCCGTCGGCGCGGTGGATCGACAGGGCCACACGGATCAGGACGGCGGCCGTGCACAGGCCGGCGAGGGCGATCACCGGCGCCGCGACAACGTGGCCGGGTGGCACAGCGGTCATCGGGCGGTCCTCTGCTGTCGGCCCGGCGGACCGGGGTGGGGCGGAGCAAGAGGGAAAGCTGCACCGGGTCAACGAGGGTCCCCGGATCGGGTTACGGCACGGCGTGTCGCGGTCCCACGAACGGAATCGTCGGACATCCAGCGATGACGGTCAACTCGTGGGGGGACGCGACGGGGTCCGGCACCGGCGTCGCGCGTACCGGGTGGGAGGATGGGGGGTGTGAGCCGTCGTCCCGTTCTCCGCGTCCGCAAGTCCGGCGCCGTCCTGGTCGCCGCTTTGATCGCGCTCGTCGGCACGGTCCCGCTCGCCGGCTCGTCCCGGCTGCTGGCCCCGGTGCTGTTGATCCCGCTGGTCGTCCTCGTCTGGGCGTGGCGGGCCGGCACCGACGTCCACCCCGGCGAACTGCGGGTGCGCGCCCTGTTCGGTGGCAACCACATTCCCTGGAGCCGGATCGTCGAGCTGGCGCCGGACCAGCGTGGCCGGGTCTCCGCCCTGCTCGACAACGGCAACGTCATCCGGCTCACCGGCGTGACCCGGGACAACCTGCCGCTCGTCCTCGAGGCCGGCGGCCACCCGGTGGTCCAGCGGAGCGCCGCCGATCAATGATCGCCAGCGGTTCTGTCGGACGACGCGGCTACCCTGGTCGGCAGTAGTCGAAAGGGGTGGGTTGACGTGCGACTCCGCCGGGTTCGCGCCGTGGCAGTATTGTCCGGCGCCGTGCTGGCGCTGGCCGCGGGCTGCAGCTTCGGTCCGCCTGGCCCGGACCAGGCCGGCTCCCCGCCCAACCTGCCCCGCCCGTCGGTCGCCCCGACCGCCGGGCAGGACGACGGTGAGCGCGAGGTCGCCCTCACCGTGCTGGCGAAGAAGCTCGAGGTCCCGTGGGGGATCGCCTTCCTGCCCGACGGTGGCGCGGTGGTCACCGAGCGGGACACCGCACGGATCCTGAGGATCGGCCCCGACTCGACCGCCGACGGGCTCAAGGTCACCGAGTTGCGGCGGCTTACCGAGGTCGCGGCCGGTGGCGACGGCGGGCTGCTCGGGATCGCCGTCTCCCCGAATCACAAGACCGACAGGACCCTCTACGTCTACTACTCGACCGATCAGGACAACCGGATCGGCAAGATCGCCGGGGACGGTCCGCTCCAGCCGATCCTCACCGGCATCCCCCGGTCCGAGGAGCACAACGGCGGCGCCCTCGCCTTCGGGCCGGACGGCTTCCTCTACGCCGGGACGGGTGACGGCACCGCCGACAGCCGCCAGGCACAGGACCCGAAAAGCCTGGGCGGCAAGATCCTGCGGATCACCACGGCCGGAAAGCCGGCCCCCGGCAATCCGGTCAAGACGTCCCCGGTGTGGTCGTCCGGCCACCGCAACGTGCAGGGTCTCGCCTGGGATCAGACCAAGAGGATGTTCGCGACCGACCGCGGCCAGCCCAGGACCGCCGAGCTGAACGTGGTGGGAAAAGGAAAGAACTACGGCTGGCCCAAAGCCGACGGGACCGGGAGCAACCCGAAACTCACCAACCCGCTGATCTCCTGGCCCGCCGACACGTCGTCCTGCGCCGGGGTCGCCACGTTGGAGAGCCTGGTCGCCACCGCGTGCGTGCTCGGTCAGAAACTGCAACTGCTCAACGTGACCGGCAACGGCACCGTGCTGGGCAGTCCCCAGGAGCTGCTGACCGACGAGTTCGGCCGGTTGCGTGCCCTGGCCGCCGCGCCCGACGGCTCGTTCTGGGTGGCCACCTCCAATCAGGAGGACGCCGGCCGGCCCGGTCCCGAGGACGACCGCATTCTCCGGCTGGTCTTCTCCGACGGCGGCGCCGGCCGGAGTTGACGGCCATGACTGTTTCGCGGCGATCCGGATCGGGCAGGTGAGGTCCCGATGAGCCAGGCTCCTACGGACCAGGAGCCGCCCGCGTGGCGCAGGCGCCTGCGTGCGGCCGCCGCGTCCGTCCGCGCGGTCCTGTCCCGCTCCCCCACGACCGGCAGGGCTCTCCCCGCCGTCGCTGAGCCCGGCGCGGACGGATCTTCCGCCGGCACCGGACGCTCCGCCGGCGACTCCGCGTCGTCCGGCGCCGAAGCCTCCTCCACGGCCGGTGAGCCTTCCGACGCGGCCGGCGGGCGTCCCGCCTCGGCCGGCGGGCGTCCCGCCTCGGCCGACGGGTCTCCGGGCAGGGCCGTGGGTGTGGTTCGCCGGGCGATGCGGCCGGTCCGTGCCGCCCATCGGCCCGTTCGCGCGGCTGCCGGGCTCACCGGGCGGGTGGTCCGGCACCGCTGGGCACGGCGGCTCCGGGTGGCGGCGGCGGTCGCGCTGACCGCGGTGATCGGTTCGATGACCGGCGTGATGCTCTTCGCCCGCGCCGACCTGAACGTCGGCCCGTTCAGCGCCGAGATGTCGGTGACCCCGTCCGTACACGGCGGCACCGAGGTGAACATCCCACCGCTCGGCTCGCTGCATCTGGACAGCCACCGCGGCCCGGTCCACCTGCGGGTGGCCCTCGGCTCGCTGGACCAGAGCCGGACCGAGGCGCTGATCGACAACCCCACCGCCATCAGTACGGCAGGCGAGCGTGCCGTCGACGAGGTGGTCATCGGCGTCACCCGGCTCGCCCTGCGCACCCTGGGCCTGGCCGTGCTGAGCGCGCTCATCCTGGCGGCGCTGATCTTCCGCGACACCCGGCGGACCGCGGCGGCCGGCCTGACCGCACTGGTCGTCACCGGCGGCAGCCTGGGCCTGGCCGCCGCCACCCTGCGACCGGATTCGATCAGCGAGCCCCGTTACGAGGGTCTGCTGATCAACGCTCCCGCCGTGGTCGGTGACGCCCGCCGGATCGCCGACAACTACGGCCGCTACTCGGAGCAGCTCCAGACCATCCTGGGCAACGTGAGCCGGGTCTACTCGACGATCTCGGTGCTGCCGGTCTATGAGCCGGCCGGCAACACCACCCGCCTGCTGCACGTCTCCGACCTGCACCTGAACCCGTCGTCGTGGGGTCTGATCCGCACCGTGGTGGAGACCTTCGAGATCGACGCGGTGATCGACACCGGCGACATCGTCGACTGGGGCAGCAGCGCCGAGACGTCGTACGTGGCCTCGATCCCGTCGATCCAGGTGCCCTACATCTACGTGCGCGGCAACCACGACTCGACGGCGATCCAGGCCGCCGTGGCCCGCCAGAGCAACGCCGTGGTCCTCGACGACGGCCTGACCGAGATCGACGGTCTGACGATCGCCGGTATCGGCGACCCCCAGTTCACCCCGGACAAGAGTGAGACCAACGAGGCCGGCGACGACTCCGGCCCGGAGCTCCTGACCGCCGCCGGCGACCGGCTGGCCCGGACGATCCGTGACTCCGGCAAGAAGGTCGACATCGCCCTGGTCCACGACCCGGCCATGGCACAGCCCCTGTCCGGCGTGGTGCCCCTGGTGCTGGCCGGCCACAAGCACAGTCGCTCGGTCAGCACGCTGCCCGCGCCCACCGCCCCCGCCACGGACCCGTCGGCGTCGGCTTCCCCGGCACCGTCGGCGTCCGCCGAGCCGCTGCCGGCCTTGACGACCCGTCTCATGGTGGAGGGCTCGACCGGCGGCGCCGGCCTGCGCGGCCTGGAGGACGAGGACCCCACGCCGCTGAGCCTGTCGGTCCTCTACTTCGACGAGAACAACGAGCTCAAGGCCTACGACGACATTCAGCTGGGCGGGACCGGGGAGTCCAACGTCGAGATGCAGCGCAATGTCATCGGCTTGGAGCCGGACCCGGTCCCCACTCCGGCGCCGTCGGGCCCGTCGCCGCAGCCGTCGCGCTGACCCGAGCCCGTCCACGGTCCGTTTGCCCGCCGCCCTCCGACACCCGCTCGGGCCCGGCTGTCAGGAGATTTCGCGGAGCTTCACGAGCAGGGTGCCGGTGTCCATTCCCTGTGGGTCGATCTCGATGGTGTACGTGCCGGCGGACGTGCTGAAAGCCAGTTCGGCACGCGGGCGTTCGCTGCTCAGGGCACCGGCGACCGCTTCCAGGCCGATCGGTGTGCGGACTCGCAGGTACGTCTCCTCGGCGGTGGTCAGGGTGGTACGGCGAGCCGTCAGGCGGAACCGGTCGCCCTCGGCGGCGCGGAACGTCACGAAGGCGCGTTCCCCGGCCCGGCGCAGCGTGATGCTGGCCGGCGGGGCGCCGGGTGTCAACCGGGCCGTCACGGCGCCGACCATCTGGACGGTGATCGTGCCGGTGTGCCCGGTGTCCGGGTTGATCTCGATGGTGTGCAGCCCGGCCGCCGTGGTGTCGAAGTCCAGGGTCCGGTGATCGCTGTCGATGCCGACCGCGCCACGAGTCTCGACCTCGCCGTTCGCGTCGTACACCGAGAGATCGGTGTACTCCTTCTTCGGCATGCTGCCGCGCCGGGCCACCAGGGTCACGTGCCGGCCGGCCGGGGACGGGAACGTCACGAAGGCCCGTTCGCCCGGCTTCGCGATCGTGACCTCTCTGGGCGGGCCCCCGAGGGACAGCCTGTCCCAGGTGGCTCCCCGAAGGCTCAGCAGAAGTGTCCCGCGCTCCTTGGCCCGGGACTTCACCTCGACGGTGTAGCGGCCGCTCGCCGGCGCGGTGAGGTCGACGCTCACGGCGGGCCAGGTGTTGATCAGTGTCCCCTCGGCGACGGCCGCACCGCCCCGGCGGATCACGAGGTCGGTGTTGTCGGTCGCGGTGAGGGTGCGGCGCTCCGCCAGCACGGTGAGCCGCTGCCCGGCGGTCGCATCGAACCTGACGATCGTCGGCCGACCGATATCGATCAGCACCCCGGGACCGCCGAGGAGAAGGGGCTCACCCAGCGCGCCAGCGGTGTCTGACGACACCCCGCCACCAGCCTGCCGGGTGCCTGCCGTCTCGGTCCCCATCGCCGGAACAGAGTGCCCGTCGGGAGCGGATTGCTCGGCCGTCATCGCCGCCACACGAGCCTCACCGACGATGAACGGCCCGCCGGTGGAGTTGAGAGCGGCTATCACCACGGAACCGAGCAAGCCGAGAACGACGGAGACTGCCATTGTGGCAGAATATGACAAATCGGCAACCCTCAGGCTAGATCAGCCGTTTCGCCAGCTTCGCCCGCACCGGGCACCGGGCACCGGGCACCGGGCACCGGGCACCGGGCACCGGGCACCGGGCACCGGGCACCGGGCACCGGGCACCGGGCACCGGGCAC
>NZ_JBFAMR010000126.1:0-13714 GCF_040656595.1 Actinoplanes sp. NPDC049802 | reverse complement strand
TACCGGTCGAGCGGCTGATCTGTGACGAGCTGCGCGAGCACCACACCTGGGACGCCTACAACGCGGCCATGTACGCGATGAACGCTCAACCCCACGGCCAGGCCGTGATGATCTCCAACCAGGGTGACGCGCGGGCGGTCGTGCTGCGGTCGCTGCGCAAGGACGCGCTGCGCTACATCGAGACCGGCGAGGGTGACTGGCGGCTCGGCCTGTTCGAGTATTCGGCGCCGGCCGGGACCGACCCGATGGACCCGGCCGGGTGGGCCGCGGCCAACCCGCAGCTGGGCCGCGGCCGGATGGACTACGACACGATCCGGTCCAGCGCCATCAAGGCGGTCGCGAAGGACGCCGACCCTGAACAGCGGACCGGCTTCCTGACCGAGGTGCTGTGCATGGACGTCCCGAACCTTGACCCCGCGATCAACCCGGCCGCCTGGGCGGCATGCCTCGACGTCGGCGACCTCTCCGGCGCCCGGTCGAGACTCGCTGCGTGCGTCGACCTGTCCCCTGACGGCCAGCACGCAACACTCGCCGTGGCGGCCGTGCTCGCCGATGGCCGGGTGCGTGTGGAGGCGGCCAAGGCATGGGAGGGCCCGGGCGCCGCGGCTGCGCTGGAACGGGAGCTACCGGAGTGGGTGGCCCGGGTCCGGCCGCAGGTCCTCGGGTGGCTGCCGGCGGGCCCGGCCGCCGCGGTGGCGGCCACGCTCGCCGACCGGCGTAAGGCCGGCCGTCGCGGGTGGCCACCTCCCGGGGTGACGGTGACCGAGATCCGGGCCGAGACGCCGGCGGTCTGCATGGGCCTCGCCGAGCTGGTCACCGCGAACGGAGTAGCACAGTCCGGGCAGACGCTGCTGGATCACCAGGTGGGGCATGCCGGGAAGCGGACGCGCGGCGACGGGGCGTGGGTGTTCGACCGGTCCACGACCGACTCTGAGGCTCAACACGTCGACGCCGTGTATGCGATCTCGGGTGCCGCGCACCTGGCGCGGACGCTGCCGACCGCCATCGGGACGCCCCGGATCTTGCTACCGCGGAACGCCTGAACGGCCCCTCTGGTCCCTATTTCCTAGGGACCATGAAGGTTTAACTTTCAACCTTTCTCGACGTACGATCGTGATCATGGGCATCGGTGATCGTCTGCGGGCCGTCTTCGGCATGCGCACGCAGACGTTCGACGAGCCGCGCGCGGCCCGGTTCTCGGCCCCGTACGAGCCGGTGAACGTCCTCGTCGAGGGTCTGTTGCGGGGCATGGGCCGGGTGGGCCGTGAGGACGCGCTAGGCGTGCCGGCGGTGCTGCGCGGGCGCAACATGATCTGTTCCATCGCGACGCTGCCACTGGAGGCCGTCGACGCCGACAACCGGATCCAGGATCACCGGCTGCTACGCCAGATCGATCCGGACACGACCAACGTGGCCGTGCTGTCGATGCTGGTCGAGGATCTGCTGTTCGAGGGTGTCGCGTGGCTGCGGTGGACGGCGTTCGGGTGGGACGGCTACCCGGTGAACGGTGTCCGGTACGCGCCCGGTCAGGTGTCGATGAACCCGCCGACCGGCTACGACCGGGCCCGGCTTCCGTCCGGCCTGCCGACCGAGGGCGTCGTGTGGATGGCCGGCGTTCCGGTGCCGTTCGATCAGGTGTGCCGCTTCGACTCGCCGAACCCGCCGCTGCTGGTCGCCGGGCAGAAGGCGATCCGGCGGGCGATCGCCCTCGATGCGGCGAGCGAGCTGTATGCGCGGAACCCGCGCCGGCGCGGCTACTTCGCGCCGAAGGAGGGCGCGGACCCGGCCGACGATGAGGCGATCCTCGACGCGCTCGACGCGTGGCACGATGCCGCCTCGAAGCGGGTGGACGGGTACGTGCCGTACGCCCTGGACTATCAGGCGATCCAGGACTCGACCCCGGCGGAGCTCCAGCTGGTGCAGATGCAACAGCGGGCGTCGCTGGACCTGGCGAACGCGCTGGGCGTCGACCCCGAGGACCTGGGCGTGAACACGACGTCCCGCACCTACCAGAACGCCACCGACCGGCGTCAGGACCGGATCAACGAGGTGCTGGCCCCGTACATGCGGGCCGTCTGTGACCGGCTGTCCATGCCGGACGTGACCAAGCGCGGCGTGACCGTCCGCTTCTCGCTGCGCGACTACCTCAAGGCCGACCCGAAGACCCGCGCCGAGGTTCAGGCCATCTATCACGGCATGGGCGCCACCGACGCGGCCGAGGTCCGCGAGGACGAGGGCCGGCCGCCGCGGGTGATCGAGAAGCCGCAAGCGCCGCGTCAGGTCGAGTCGAGTGTGGGAGAGCCCGTGCAGGAGATCGAAGCGGCCGGTACACCGGTCACGTTCGCCCGGGAGGGCCTGAGCTTCGGCTACGAGGTCGATGCCGCGTTCGCCGTCGACCAGCAGGCGCGGACGATCACCGGCCTGGCTGTGCCGTGGGGCAAGGTGGCCCGGTCCGGCGGCAAGCGCTACCGGTTCGCGAAGGGCTCGGTGCGCTGGTCGGCGGTCAACCGGGTCAAGCTGCTGCGCGACCACCAGACCGGCTCGGCGATCGGCAAGGCGGTCCGGCTGGAGGACACCGATCAGGGCCTGGTGGCCACCTTCCAGGTGAGCCCGGGTGCGGCCGGTGACGAGGCCCTCGCCCTGGCCGTCGACGAGGTCCTGGACGGACTGTCGATCGGCGTCGACTTCCGGGACACCGACCTGTCCCCGGACCCGCAGAACCCCGGCGCGTACCTGGTGACTCAGGCGGCGCTACGCGAGGTGTCGCTGACCGCGGTGCCCGCATTCGACGACAGCCGCTTGACGAGCGTCACCGCGGCCCGAGAGGAAGGATCCGGCATGCCGGAGGAGATCCAGACCGAGGAGACCCCGGCCGCCCCGCAGCCGGTGACGTTCTCCGCCGAGCAGTTCGACGCCCTGATGGGCCGTCTCGGCACCGGCCCGGCCGACCGGCCGACCGTCGACCCGACCCGCACGCCGCCGCCGGTCCAGGTGAACGAGGCGCTGCCGTACCGGGTGCGCACCGTCTTCAACCGGGTGCTCGGTGACAGCGAGTTCGTGTTCGCCAACGAGCAGGAGCACAACTTCGCCGCCGACCTGGCGGAGATGGCCCGGGAACGCGACGGCGAGGGCAGGTTCACCGACGCGGGCAAGCGGGTCATGGGCCTGCTGTCGGCGACGTTCGCCGACGTCGACTCGACCGACGTCTCCCACCTGAACCCGGCGATCCAGCGGCCGGACATGTACGTCGACCAGCGCGACTACCGCACCCCGCTGATGGACCTGATCGGCCGCGGCGCGCCGCCGAACGGCATCCAGCCGTTCACCTTCCCGAAGTTCTCCAGCGCGGCCGGCCTGGTCGCCGACCACACCCAGGGCACCGAACCGGCGTCCGGGTCGTTCGTGACGACCAACCAGACCGTCACGCCCACCGCGATCTCCGGCAAGGCGAGCATCACCCGCGAGGTGTGGGACATGGGCGGCAACCCGGCCGTGTCCGGGCTGATCTTCAACCAGATGGTTCGCGGCTACCGCGAGGGCCTGGAGAGCGCCGCCGCGACGTTCCTGAACACGCTCACCGCGGCGACCGACATCACGCTTACCACGGCGGGCACCGATGCGGTGGTCGTCGCCGGGATCGAGACGGCGCTCGCGGATCTCCAGTTCACCCGCGGCTACGACTTCCGGGCGTTCGTCCTCGAGGCGGTGCTGTACAAGAAGCTGGCCGGGGCGCGGGACACCAGCAACCGGCCGTACTACCCGATCCTGTCGCCGATGAACGCCAACGGCACGGCGGCGAGCAGGTTCCGCACCCTCGACATTGCGGGCGTGACCGGCATCCCCTCGTGGGCGCTGGCCAGCACGGCCGGTGCGGCGAACAACTCGTGGCTGTTCGACCCGTCCACGGTGTTCGCGTGGCACACCGCTCCGCAGCGGCTGGAGTTCCCCGGGTCCGGGCAGACGGCCGGCTCGTACTCGCCGGTCGCGTACGTCGACCTCGCGATCTGGGGCTACAAGGCGTTCGCGAACACCGACATCGGCGGCGTGCGCCAGGTCATCTGGGACTCCGTCACCTGATCCGCGCCGAGCCTGAGAGGAGGTGACCGTCATGGGCGTGCGGGCGCTCAGCTCGACCAGCGTCGACCTGCCGATCTCCGGTGTGTGGGCGCTGGTCGTGGCGGTCACCGACTCGGACGGCTGCCCGGCCGACGTGGTCCCCACAATTGTGGTGACCCTGCCGGGCGGGTCGACCACGTCGCCGGTGGCCGAGGAGATCAGCACGGGCGTCTACCGGGCCGAGTACGTGGTGGGCACGGCCGGGCGGTACGTGGCCCGGGTGACCACCGCGGCGCACGGGGCCGTCGACTTCGCCGCGCACGTCACCGCGACGGTGGCGGGGACGGCGATGCCCGACCTCGACGAGGTCAAGACGTACCTGCGGATCCCGCTGGCCGACGTCGATCAGGACGACGAGATCACCGCGGCGCTCGCCGCGGAGTCGTCCGCCCAGCGTGACGTGTGCCGGGTGCCGGCCGCCTATCCGGCGAGTCTGCGTGAGGCGCTGCTACGCCGGTGCGCCCGGAATTTGGCGTTGCGTGGCCTGCCGCTGGCGGTGCTGCGCGGCGACGCGGAGGGCGGGGACACGATCCTGCCCGGCCGCGACCCGGAGGTGCGCCGCCTCGAAGGACCCTGGCGGAAGCTGAGGATGGGATGAGCCTGCAAGACGACCGCGCCGAGCTGGCCGCCGCGCTGTCCACCGTCGAGGGTGTGACCGGGCATCCGTACCGGCCGCGGGTGCTGACCCCGGGAGCGGGATGGCCGTTGCTGGGCAGGCTGGAGCGCGGCCCGGCGTACGACTGCGAGGCCACGTGGCGGGTGGTCGTGATCCTGCCGTCCGATGAGATCCGCGCGTCCGAAGCGTTCGACGCGTGGCATGAGCCGATCAGCGACGCGCTGACCGACGTGGCGCATGTGGACCGGATCGAGCCGGGCCTGGTCGCCACGGACGCGGGCGACCTCGAAGCGATGATGATCACTGTAAGGAGAGAGGCGTAATGGCTTACGCACGCGCGATGGTGCTCCGGAACCCGGTCGTGACGATCGAGTCCGTAACCTACACCGCTCAGGTGTCCAAGGCGCGTCTCGTGCCGGACACGCCGATCCAGACCATGAGGACGTTCGGTGGCGTCGACCAGGACCGCGACACCACCGCGTGGACGCTGGAGCTGTCCGGCCACCAGGACCGCGGCACCGGCGGTCTGGCCGACGCCCTCGACGACGCGGCGGCGGCCGGCGGAACTCTGACCGTGGAGATCCAGGCCAAAGCGGGCGCCGGGCAGGACAAGGCGGTCTGCGAGATCGTGCCGGTGCCGGTGGAGTTCGGTGGTGAGGTCGGCAATTTCAAGCAGTTCGAGGCCACGTTCGCCGTCCTCGACCAGCCCGTGTTCAGCCAGTCCGTCTAGGAGCGCCCGGTGTTCAAATTCAACGTCACCCCCGACGACGGCCCGGCGTACGAGGTCGTCGCGACCACCCGCGACGTCGCGAAGTGGGAGCGCACGACCAAGGGCGCGAGCCTGGCCGGCCTGCAAAGCGACATGAAGGCCGTCGACCTGTACCGGATCGCCTACCACGCCAGCGTGCGACAGGGCCTCTACGCGGGCACCCTCGCCGACTTCGAGGACAGCACCGACCTCGACGTGCTCGACCTGGAGGACCCGGACCCTACCCGGTCGGCAGCGTAGTCCGGCGTGATGTCGCGCTCGCGCTGTCGACGGGTTGGCCGTACCCGGTGATCGCCGACCTGGACGACCGGGTCAAGGCAACGTGCTGGGAGCTGCTGGAGGACATGCAGGACGAGCAGGAGAGGAGAGGGCGGGGTGGCTAAGACCGGGCTGACCGTGCAGGTGCGCATCGACGGTCTCCGCGAGACGATCGCCGCCCTCAACGCCCTGCCGAAGGACGCGTCGGATGAGATTCGGGCGGCGGCGGCCGAGCTGGCGGGCAAGCTGGCGACGGCGGCCGCGGCGGCCGGCCGTGCTGAGGGCCGTCAGGCGGCGCTCGTGGCGACCACCGTGCGACCGGCCCGCGACCGGGTGCCGGTGATCACCGCCGGCGGTGCCCGCAAGCTGGGCCGCAACCGTAAGCCCGCGTTCAAGCTGCTGTTCGGCTCGGAGTTCGGGTCGAACTACTACCGCCAGTTCGGCAAGGTGCATCTCAGTGGCGGCTCGTACTGGTTCTTCGAGACGGTGGAGGCTGAGCAGGCGGAGATCTCCGCTGAGTGGCTCGCCGCCGCTGACGAGATCATCGCGAAGTTCGGGGGCGCGTGATGGCGGCCGGGCTGCGCACGATCAAGATCCGGTTCACCGGTGAGGCCAAGGACCTCGACCGGGCCGCGAAGTCCGCGACCAAGGCCGTGGAGAAGGTGAGCAGCACGGTCACCTCCGCGGCCGCGGGCGTCGCCGGGAAGGTCCAGCAGGCCATCGGCGCGCTGCCGCCCCAGGGCATGGCGATCGCCGCGGTGCTGACGGCCGGGATGGCGCCGGTGATCGGTGCCGCGATCAGCGCGGCGATCCTGGGCGCGGTGGGCGGCGGTGTGCTGGCGCTGGGGATCAAGTCGGCCGCCGACAACCCCAAGGTGGCGGCGGCGTTCGCCGGGCTGAAGAAGAAGGCCAGCAAGACGTTCGAGGACTTCGGCAAGCCGTTCGAGGGTCCGCTGATCCGGGCGGCGGAGACGTTCGGCAAGACCCTCGACAAGCTGAAGCCGCACATCGACCGGCTCGGCGAGCTGATGGCCCCGGTGATCGACAAGCTCGCCCCGAAGCTGGGCGAGTTCTTCGAGAAGGTGATGCCGGGCATCGAGAAGGCCACCGAGGCCTCACTGCCGATGTTCGACAAGCTCGCCGAGCATCTGCCGAAGATCGGCGACGCGATCGGCGATTTCTTCACGTCGATCAGCGAGAACGGCGACGATGCCGCGACGTTCTTCGGTGACCTGCTCACCGCCATCGAGTGGATCATCCGCGCATTCGGGTGGCTGATCTCCAAACTCACCGAGTGGTACGGCGCGCACAGGCGGGCGTTGGTGCAGGCCAAGGACAAGTTCGTCGCGTTCAAGAACGGCGCGATCGAGGCGGGCCGGAACGTCGTCGAGTGGTTCAAGGGCTTGCCTGAACGGATCAAGAACGGCATCGGCAGCGTCAAGGACAAGCTCGTGGGCATCTTCCGTTCCGCGTTCAACGCCGTCGTGAGGCTGTGGAACGGCACGATCGGCAATCTGTCGTGGACGGTGCCCGGGTGGGTGCCGGGGATCGGTGGCAACAGCATCAGTGCGCCGCGGCTGTCCGAGCGGGCGTCCGGCGGCCCGGTGTCGGCCGGCCGGTCCTACCTGATCGGTGAGCGCGGCCCGGAGGTGCTGACCATGGGCGGCGGCGGTGGCTTCATCACCCCGAACCGCGAGATCGGCGGCGGGGACGTCTACGAGGTCCACGTGCACCTGGCCGATGAGGTGACCAAGGTGCTCCGGCTGGAACGGCGCGACCTCAAGCGCCGCGCCGGAGCACGGGGAGCGTACGCGTGAGCCTCACAGCCACTTTCGACCCGATCCTGAGCCGGGTACGCATCTCCGCGCTGGTGCCCGCAGGGAGCACGCAGTCGGTGAACGTGCAGCGGTCGCCGAACGGCATTCAGTGGACCACCATTCGCGGCGGCACCCGCATCCCCGCCGTCCCCGGCGACACGGTGACCCTGGACGATTACGAATTCGTTCCCGGCGCCGTGAACCGGTACCGCCTACAGCGGTACGGCGCGGGCGTCAACCCGATCGGCACCGACCCTTCCGGCCAGATCACCCCGGCTCAGTCCGCGGTGTGGCTCAAGAGCATCACCCGGCCGTGGCTCAACCGCGGCGTGGCCGTCGTCTCGCACGGCGACATCACCCGGCCTGCCCGTAACGGCGTCTTCCCGATCATCGGCAGGTCCTTCCCGATCGCGGTCACCGATGTCCGGCTCGCCCGCGAGTGGGACATGGTGATCAAGGCCGACAGTGTGAGCGACGCTGACGCACTAGATCTGGTGTTCGCGTCCGGTGACCCCCTCTACATCCAGGTGCCCGCGACCGGCACGCTGTCGACGATCCCGGGCGGCTACGTCGTGGTGGGGGACGTCAAGCGGTCGCGGTACGGGTCGACGTCGGCGCGGCGCTGGTTCGATCTGCCGCTGACCGAAGTGGCGGCACCCGGGCCCGATGTCGTCGGCTCGACCGTGACGTGGGAGAGCCTGCTGGCCGAGTTCGGGACCTGGTCGGCGATCCTGGCCGAGTTCGGGTCGTGGGCTGAGGTGGCCGAGTACGTGTCCGACCCGCAGACGGTGATCGTCCCGTGAGGCCCGTCAGTGATGCGTTCCTACGGACGTTGCGCGGCAGTCACACCGCCGCGGTGCAGGCGTTCGTAGTCGACGCCGGGCAGACCGGCACCGCCCCGGCCGGGACCGAGATTCCCGTGATCGGCGGGGACGTGCAGCTCGACGCGTCCGCCGACGTCCGCGCGACCCTCGCCCTGGACGTGGTCGGCAGCTTCCCGACCGGATCCGGTGACCTGCTTGCCCCGTACGGCAACGAGATCTTCGTGCGGCGCGGGATCGCGTTCGGCGGCGGCCGGATCGAGTGGGTGTCGCTCGGCTACTTCCGCATCACCAGCGTGGAGCAGGACGATGCGTCCGGCGGCCCGATCCGGATCGCCGGGCAGGATCGCATGGGCGGACTCGTCAAGGCCCGGCTGATCGCGCCGGTCCAGTTCGCCGCCACCGACACGTACGGCGACGTCGTCACCGAGCTGGTCACCGACGTGTACCCGGGCGCGGTGATCGAGTGGGACGACACCACCGACACCGACCCGCTCGCCCGGGCCGTGATCGCCGAAGAGGACCGGCACGCGTTCCTCGCCGAGCTCGTCGCCGGGCGCGGCAAGATCTGGTTCTGGGATCACCGCGGGCATCTGGTCATCACCGACCCGCCGGACCCGTCCGACCCGGTGTGGGCCGTCGACTCCGGTGAGGGCGGCGTGCTGATCGACCTGGGCCGGGAGATCTCCGACGAGGGCGTCTACAACGCGGTGGTCGTCACCGGTGAGGCCGTCGACACGACCGCCCCGCCGTCCGCGATCGCCTACGACAACGACCCGAACTCGCCTACCTACTGGGGAGGCCCGTTCGGCAAGGTGCCCCGGTTCTACACGTCGTCGTTCATCGTGACCGCCGGGCAGGCACAGACCACCGCGAACGCCATGCTCCGCCAGACGCTCGGCCTGCCGTACAACGTCGACTTTCAGGCGATCGTCAATCCGGCGCTGGAGCCGTGGGACCCGGTGAGCGTGCGCCTGGCCGGCCGGACCGAGACGCACGTCATCGAGCGGCTGACCGTGCCGCTGTCCCCGGCCGCCGCGATGACCGGGCAGACCCGCGAACAGACCCTCGTCGTGATCGGAGAAGCGGATGCGTAGTGACGACCTGGTGCCGCTGCTGACCGCCCCGGCCGCCGGGCCGGGCGCCGGCTTCCGGCAAGGCGTGATCGTCACGTGGGACCAGGAGACGGCCGAGAGCACCGTGCTGGTGGGCCGGTCCCTGATGACGAACCTGCCGATCCTGAACACCAGCGAGGCCGCCATCCTCGCCGCCGGGGACGTCGTCGGCATCCTCACCGCGGGCGCCACGTGGGGGATTCTCGGCAGGTTCACGATCCCCGGCACACCGGAGGCCGTGTCCGCCCTGTCGTCGCTGCGGACCGCCAGTGCATCAGTGTCCACGTCCGAGACCACCAGCAGCGTCAGCTTCACCGACCTGGCCACCGCCGGACCCGAGGTCCAGATCGCGGTGGGCGCGTCCGGCCGGGTGCTGGTGACGCTCAGCGCGGCCATGGAGTATCAGGCCGACCGCGGATTCGGCGTCAACAGTGCCGGGGCGCAGATGAGCTTCACCATGGCCGGGGCCAACACGCTCTCGGCGGGCATCGCACGGGCGCTGCGTAGCCGGATCGGGTACGCCACGGCGCAGACGCCCACCTTCGACACCGACCTGCGGGGCGTCCTGGACGCGTCGAAGACCGTCCTGCTGTCCGGCTTGACCCCCGGCGCCACCACGTTCACGGCGCGATACGCGATCGACGGATTCACGGCCCTCGCGACGTTCGCCAACCGCTCTCTGACCGTCCAGGCCATCTAAGGAGGGCCCGTCATGGCCGCCACCACCGCCCGCTACGCCTTCCCCTACCAGGAGGCCACCGACCCGCCCAACGGCGCGACCCTGGGGCAGAACCTCGCGACCGCGGTCGAGGCCTCGCTCGGCACCGTCGAGGACGCGCACGACGCCCGCCTGGACGTGCTGGAGGCCCGGACCACGGGTAAGCCGATCGGCCGGGCCACACAGACGGTGGCGCAAGCACTGCCCGACGCCACGTTCACCGCGATCACGTTCACCGCCGAGGACTACGACACCCACGGGTTCCACTCCACCAGCACCAACACGTCCCGGATCACACCCACGGTGGCCGGCTACTACCGGTTCACCGGCACCGTCACGTGGGAGGGGCAGACCACCGGCGTCGGCCTGGACGCGCATTTCCGGCTCAACGGCACCACCAGCATCGCCGGCGCGGTGCGCATCCCCGGCACCACCACGATCGCCGCCCAGCAGCTCACCGTCACCGTCGCCATGAACGGCACCACCGACTACATCGAGCTGATGGGCCGTCAGGACTCCGCCGGATCCGACAACACGCAAGTCAACCCCCCGCTGACCAGCGCGGTCGAGTGGGAGTACGTCCGGCCGCTGTAACCCGAAAGGACCCTGCACGTGAAACAGCTGACCTGGCCCGCCGTGGGCCTGATCGCCGTGCTGGCCACGGTGACGGTGGCGCTGGCCACCCTGGCGCACTGGGACAGTGCCGCGATCATCGCCGTCCTGGCGATCCTCGGTGGTATCGGCGGCGGTGCCGCGGTCGCCGGCGGCGTGTCCGGCCGCGTCGACGAGCTTGCCGCCGAGACGGCCGCCCAGACTCCGATCCTGCGAACCGTCGCCGGGCGCCTGAACGGCGAGCTGGACGCGCGGATCGCGGGAATCGTGCGCGGCGTCCTCGACGAGCGGGACGTCCGCTGATGGCCGTGCTGGTGCCGTGCCTCGTGCAGCTGCGCGCCGACGTCGACGCGATTGCCCCGGGCCGCGACCGGTCGAGCGACGGCACCATCGGTGACCGTGCCCACCAGGACCGGGTGTCGGACCACAACGACGACGAGACCGGCCGGGTGCCGATCCGCGACGCGGACACCAAGCACGAGGTGCACGCCCTGGACCTCGACGTGAACCTGCGCGAGCCGGGCCTGACGATGGAGGCCGTCGTCCAGCACGTCGTCGGCCGGTGCCGGTCCGGCGCCGAACGCCGCCTCCGGTACGTGATCTACAACGAGCGCATCTGGGAGGCGTCGAACGGGTGGCGCCGGCGCTCGTACAGCGGGGACAACCCGCACACCCAGCATGCCCACTTCTCGGCCTCGTACGACTCACGGCACGAGGCATCGACCGCATCCTGGCACCTGGAGGAAATCCCCGTGGCCCTGACCGACGCCGACAAGAAGTGGCTCAGCGCGACCATCAACACCGCGGTGGCCGCCGAACTGCGCGGCTGGACCGAGGAGAACCCCGACAGCACCAAGACCCCGCGGGAGCGCGGCAGGGTCGGCGGGTGGATCCGCATGTCCGAGCAGCGCGCCCGCGTCCGGCATGAGCAGCTGCTCGCGGCGATCGAACAGGCTGTTAGGAACTAACAAGGTCGAGGGCGGCCCGCCGTGGCCCGGGTCTCGCTCACCACGACGTACCGCCCTCACTGCCCCGGCAAGGGCAGGGCCTACTAGTTTCTGGTTACGGGGGAGTGCCCGGCAGATACCAGCGGCCCGGCGTGATCTCCAGCCGCTCGGCGTCGTCCTTCGCCAGCAGTAGGCGCATGATCGACGGCGGCTCGTCCTCCGGCACGTGGCTAGAAGTAGCCACCTCGACTGATGCATCTGCATCAGTTGCCGCGTAGCCGATCTCCCACCACCTCATGAGCGGGGCCGTCCCGTCCGGCCGTGCCCGGTCGGCACCAGGTCGACGATCCGGCGCACCGCAGCCTCGTACTCGGCACGCTGAGCGTCCCGCCACCGGTGTGCGGCTGCGACTCTGCGGCGCCACATCACGTGGCGGATGACTTCGGCGAGCATGATCTGTCCTCCCCTGTCGATGTGCGGGGATTTGCGCGGCGGCGGCTGGAGGTTCTTGCGGGCGCCTGAGCACGCCGCCGCGACCGACAGATTACGTGATGTAAGTACTTGACGCCAGTAGCACATAGGACACGATGCGTAGGGTGTTGATGAAGACAAGATCATCCACTGTCTACCGTCTGCCCTATGGCAGAGACGACGCCCGCCGCCGGCGAGGGCACCGCGGGCGATGAGCCGTACCCGATGGGCCCGGAGGAGATCCGCGTACGACTGGGTGTCAGCCGCCAGTGGGCGTACACCCTGATCGGCCGGAAGGACTTCCCTGATCCGTGGCGTGAGCTGGCGATGGGTGCGGTCTGGCGGAGTACGGACGTCGAGAGGTACGCCGTCGAGCGCGCAAAGCGCCTGGCTAAGGGCGAGGGCGAGGACGAATAGAAACCGCCCCGGGCTGCTGTGCAGCGCCGGGGCGGCTGGTGTGTAATGAAGGTGCCTAGTGCTCTTGCGGGCGCCTGGTCGGGGCGGGCAGTGATCTGATGGCTAGTCGGCGCTGCCCGCCTGCGACGAAGGTGTAGTTCTGGGTGCTGGCTACGCTCTTGTGGCGTAGCGCCTCCTGGACCGTTCTCAGGTCGTTCCCCTCGTTCAGCAGCTTGGTGCCGAACCAGTGCCGGAATCTGTGCATGGTCACCTTCTGCAGCCCAACCGAGTCGAAGAAGGCTCGCTCGTTGTCGGTGAACCAGCCCACCGGCGCCGGCTTGCCGTTGGGCCGGCGACAGACCGGCCCGGGTGGCCGGTCTCGCAGCAACTCCCAGACCATCGGGTGCGTGTCGACGCTCTCCGGGTCGCCGCCCTTAGCTACGCGGATGCGGGTGGCGTCCTCGGTGACGTCCTCCCGATGCACGCCGGCCAGTTCCGAGACCCGCATCCCCTGAAATGCTGCGAGGTGAATCCCGGTGAGCCAGGGTTCCGGCGACACGTCCAGGGCGGTGGCCAACTGGTCATCGCTGACCGGGTTGGGCACCCCGGCCGGCCGTCGCTGCTTGGCCATGTCGGCGGTCGGGTTGCCGTCCAGCCACCGCCGGTCGGCCCACTTGTAGAAGGATCGGATGTGGTTGCCGTACGTCCGCCGCGTCCAGGAGCTCCAGTCGCCCGACCCGATGAAGTCCTCAAGCTCCTCAGTGGAGGCGAAGGCCAGGCCCCAGGGAAGCTCGTCGTTGAGCCGCTGCAGCAGCTTGACTCTGGCGTAGATGGTCTTGTGACTCTTCTCCGCCGCTCGGAGGTGCCTTTCGTAGGCACAGATCATTTCACTCACGGCGAACACTTGATCACTAAGAGATCCCACTCGTCAACGCTCCAGTGGCTTAGTTCGCATTCCTTTTAGAACGTCCGTACGAACGGGTGATGATGGTCCGCTAGGGCTTACGGTGTGGACAACCCGCTCCCCGACCGGGTGATACTGGGCGTACCCGTGGGTA
>NZ_JBFAMR010000125.1:0-13943 GCF_040656595.1 Actinoplanes sp. NPDC049802 | reverse complement strand
ATGACGACCAGGGTGCGGCCGGTGCGGGCCGTCTTGTATTGCAGCATCTCGCGGAACTCGGCCCAGCCGGCGTCGGAGATGGCCTTGGCCAGGCTCCTGTTCTTGACCATGTTCGCGACGGCGAGGTCTTCGCGGCGAGGGTCTTGTTCCAGACCAGGCGCACACACCCGAAGGTGCGGTTCAGCACCGCAGCCTGTTCGGGGGTCGGGTAGGCCCGGCACTTGTACGCCGTACGCATATCGACAGCTTACCGAGAGGATGTCATGAGTCAAGTGTACGCGGGTTTGCTTCCGGACTGCGTCCTCAGACCGTCCCGGCTGCACCGGGCCGCTCCTGACGGAGCCGCCATTCCTCCCCACCCTGAAGGCCGGGGCATCCTTCGGAGGTCTCGGTGACCACCGAAACCGTTCTCGCCGAGATCGGTGACCTGATCCGCCAGGTCCTCGACGGCTACGACATCGACGCCGTGCCGATCACCCCGGACACGTCGTTCGACGCCGACCTGGCCTTCGAGAGCATCGACCTGGTCGTGCTCGGCACCCTGCTCACCGAACGTTACGGCCCCGGCATCGACCTCGCCGGCTTCCTCTCCACCCGCAGCCTCCCGGAGATCATCACGCTGCGGGTCGGCGATCTCGCCGGCTACGTGACGGCCCGGTTGGAACACGCCTGAGCCGATGGCCCACGTCAACAGCAACGGGGTACGCCTGCACGTCCAGCGGCTGCCGTCGAAGGTCGCGGGCGCGCCGCCCATGATCCTCATCCACGGCCTGCTCGACACGATGGCCAGCTACTACTTCAGCATCGCGGCCGCGGTCGCCGGGCTCGGGTTCGACGTCATCGCCTACGACCTGCGCGGCCACGGCCGCAGCGAGAGACCACGACAGGGGTACGGGGTGGACGCCGCCACCGACGACCTGGCCGGGCTGATCGAGGAACTCGGCGTGACCGGCCCGGTGCACCTGATCGGCTTCTCCTGGGGCGGCACCGTCGCCTTCCGGTACGCCCACCGCTTCCCGCACCGGGTCGCCTCCCTGATCGTCATCGAGTCCGAACCGCCGACCGTGGCGTGGGCCGACCGCACCGCCGACGGGCTGCGTGACCTGTCCGCCCACCTCAACGACCCGGAGGAGGTCGCGCGGGCCGAACTCGGGGCTCTCGTTCCGGCCATGGCCCGGCGGCTCACCAGGAAGGCGCGGGAGCTGGCCGTCAGCACCACCCTGGTCGAGGACGTCGTCGACCGTACCGGTCTGGCCGCCGTCTACCCGCCCGGCTGGCTGCGATGCCCGCTGCTGCTGATCGTCGGCGGCGAGTCCCGCCTGCACGCCCGCCTGGACGGCATCGTCGGCCTGCTGCCGCCGTGCGACGTCGTGGTGGTGCCCGGCCACCACCACCAGTTGCTGGCCTTCGCGCCGCAGCAGGTCGCCGCCGCCGTCCTGCCGTGGCTGGCCACCCACCGGACGGCCCGGCCCCCGGCGGTGGTGTCGTGAGCCGGTTCCTCCTCGTGGTGCCGCCGCTCACCGGCCACCTGGCGCCACTGCGGCAGGTCGCGGCACGCCTCGTCACCCGCGGCCACCACGTGGTCTGGGCGGGCGCCGGCCCGTGGCTGCGCGAACACCTCGGCGACGCCGCCACCGTCCACGACTGTGTCCCGCCGTCCTTCCCCGTGGCCGCCCGGCCGCCCGGCCTGCGGGGCGTCGCCGCGTTGCGCTTCCTGGTCGAGGAGTTCCTCCAGCCCCTGGCCGCGGCCATGCTGCCCGGGGTCCGTGCCGCGATCGCCCATCATCGTCCCGACGTGGTGGTCGCCGACCAGCAGACGTGGGCCGGCGCGTACGCGGCCGCCGAAGCCGGACTGCCCTGGGCGACGTCGGCCTCCACCTCGGCGGAACTGTGTGATCCGTACCCGCCGAACGTCCATGACTGGCTGCGCGGCCGTTTCACCCATCAACGGTGGGTGGCCGACCCGCGCATGTCACCGCACCTGATCCTCGCGTTCAGCGTCCCGGCGCTGGCCGGCCCCGCAGGCGCGCCCCCGGCGGTGCGCTGGATCGGCCCCGCCCCACAGGACGACCCCGGGACCTGGACTCCGCCGTGGCCCACCGGCAAACCCCTGGCACTGGTCACGCTCGGTACCCAGTCAACCGGGACAGGCGCCCGTTTCCTGCGGGAGTGCGCCGCGGCCCTGGCCGCCCGCCCCGGGCTGAACGCGGTGATCGCCGACCCCGGCCGGGTGGCCGGGCAGTGTCCCGCCACCATCCACGTGACGCCGTGGGTGCCGCAGCAGGCCGTCCTCCGGCACGCCGCCCTGGTGATCTGTCACGGCGGGCACAACACCGTCACCGAATCGCTGTGGCACGGCCTCCCGCTGGTGGTGGCCCCGATCCGGGACGACCAGACGATCGTCGCCTCGCAGGTGGTGAACGCCGGCGCCGGAGTCCGCCTGCGTTTCGCGCACGCCACCGCGGCCCACATCGGCGCGGCCGTCGACGCCGTTCTCACCGATCCGGGGTACGCCCGCGCGGCGGCCCGGATCCGCGAAGCCTTCCGCGCCGCCGGAGGAGCCGACGAGGCGGCCGCTCATCTGGAATCTCTCGTACCCCGCTCACTTCTGACCCCGGAGGTTCCCCGTTGAACGGGTCGATGCTGCCCGCCGCCGTCACGGCGACCGTGCTCCTACTGGACGCGCTGCGCCTGCGCGCCCGCCTGCGTGCCATCCCGTCCCTCTCGCCGGCACCGGCCCGGGACACCGTCCCCACCCCCGCAGCCGGCGAACCGGCCTACGCGTCCGCCGCCGGTTCGCCGGTCGCCGCCGTGCCGTCGAGCGGATCCGCCGCCGGTTCGCCGGTCGCCGCCGTGCCGTCGTGTGGCGCCTGCGACGGCGGCGCGGCGAGCCGCTTCCTCCTCGTCACCGCAGCCGGGGTCACCGTCGACGAGCGGACGCGGGAGCAGGCCGAGGCCCACGCCGAGCGGGCCGGGCTCACCGTGCTGGACCTCATTCCCGCCGACCTGCCGGTGTCCGAGACGTTCACGCTGTTCCGGCAGGTCGACCCGGCCACCTACGGCAGCGATCCGCTCGTCCCGGGCCGTGGCGCCGGCCACGCCCTGCTGGTCGATCAGGCCCTCGCGGCCCGGGCCGGGATCGAAGCCGGCGGCGGCCACGATCCGGCCACCATGATCCGGCTCACCGACCGGCTGAAGAAGTACGCCACGACCGGCGCCGGCCTGGTCGTGACACCCGCCGTCAAGGCCGTTCCCGCCGACCCGGCGACGCTTCCCGCCCGGCTGCGGGCCTCCGTCGCGTCGGTCAACACCACGCTGGCCGTCCGGCTGTACGGCTATCTGCTCCTGGCCGCCGCGGTCGTCCTCGACCCCGCGTGGGGGCTGCTCGCCCTCGCCGCCTACGCCGCCCAGCCCTACCTGGTGACCGCCGGCACCGCCCTGCGGCCCGCCGACCGGCTCCGGGCCGCCTGCCTGCGCCCGGTCCGCGATCCGCTGCGCTGGTGGCGCGGCGTCCGGGGAACGTGGCGGTCACCGTACGACCGGGAGATGGACGAGCGCCGCGCCCGCGCCCGGACCGGCTACGCCCGGGACCTGGCCGACGGAACCGGCCGCTTCTTCGAACCTCGCCGCGACGACTGCGCCTGGTGCGGTGGCGTCCGGCTGCGGCGCCGTCTCACGTCACCGGACCGGGTGATGGTCAAACCCGGCCTGTTCACCCTCGACCAGTGCGGGGACTGCGGGCACATCTTCCAGAACCCCCGGCTGAACGCCGCCGGCCTGGAGTTCTACTACCGGGACGCCTACGACGGCCTGGGCGAGTCGTTCAGCGAGGCGGTCTTCACCACCGGCGGCCGCTCCTACCGCGGCCGTGTCGACATGGTCCGAGCCCACGCCACCCCGCGCACCTGGCTGGACGTCGGCACCGGCTGGGGCCACTTCTGCCGGTACGCGGCCCGGGAGTTCCCCGACACCGTCTTCGACGGCCTGGACATGGGCGACGGTGTCCTCGAAGCCCAGCGCCGCGGCTGGGTCGGCACCGCCCACCAGGGCATGTTCCCCGAGATGGCGGACCGTCTCACCGGCCGGTACGACGTCGTCAGCATGCACCACTACCTGGAGCACACGCTGGAGCCACGGGCCGAGATCGAGGCGGCGGCCCGGGTCCTGCGGCCCGGCGGTCACCTGCTCATCGAGGTGCCCAACCCACGGTTCCGTCCGGCCCGGGTGCTGCGCAGCCTGTGGATGCCGTACTTCCAGCCGCAGCACCTGAACCTGATCCCGCTGCCCCGCCTGATGGAGGCGGTGGCCGCCCGGGGGCTGACCGTGGTCGCCACCGACACCGGCCGGGCCCATCAGGCGCGTGACCTGTCCCGGGCCGTCCTGCTGTGGGTGAACAGCCACAGCCCCGACCCGGACCGTCCCTGGTCGGACCGCCCACCGACCCGCTGGACCCGGCTCCGCAACACGGCGGCCTGGACCGCGACCGTCCCGGTGCTGGTCCTCGCCGCGCTCCTGGACCAGGTGCTCGACGCGGTGATCGCCCCGACGAAGGGCGGCAACTGTTACCGCCTGCTGGCCCGCAAACCCGGCCCGGCCACCTGACGCGTCAGCCGCTCGCCCTGGTGGAGGCGTCGCCGCCCGTGCGCGGGAGCGCCTTACGGTCCGAACGCTACGGCATCATCCAGTGGGACCATCCCGCGTGCGCGGGGAGCAGCTGGGTCGCCTCGGTGATCCGCGAGCGGCTGATGGCCGACGCCGCGAAACAGATCGGCGCGTATGAGGCCGCGCACGCCGACGAGGAGTACGAGCTGGCCCGGCTGACGGGCGACGCGTGAGCTTACGGCGCGGCCTGGTCTACCGGGTGCCTCCGGTGGACCGTGAGTTCCTGGTGATCAGCATCGACACACTCAACGAGCAGGGCACGGCCATCGTCGTCGAGGTCACCGATGACAAGGCCTGGTCCGACTCGCGCAACCTGCTCGCCGTCCCCTTCGGCCCCGACGACCTGCCCGCCGGGCGCTCCGCCCTGGCCTGGCGTGTCAACCACCTCAGCGCCGCCCGGCTGACCGACCAGGTGGGCGGCGTCGGCGGGGGTACCCTCAACCGCGTCATCCACGCCACCAAGGCCGCCATCGGGGCCTGAGCACGACGAAACGCCTCCTCGGCCCGACCTCTCATCGGGGCGGGGCCGGTTTCACGCTCCGGGACGAGGAGCCGCACCCCGGATCCGGCGGAACGGCGCAGGTCACCGGACAGACCTGGGTCAAACATCTGGTTACCTGGTGTGACGAAGGTCGCTTGCCGTGTGACTGGCGATCACTCTGGTTAACCTGGTTCGAGTGACTGGCAAGACTCTTGGTGAACATCGAACCGCCCGCAGCGCCGGCGTACTCGCGATATGTGGCCTGCTCGCGGGCCTGGCCGTCGCGTCCGCGACCTTCCCGGCGGTGGCCATGGCCGGCCTCGCCGCCAAGGCCGGGTCCGAGGAGTTGCAGGAACTGCCCACCGAGCTGATCGAGCAGTCGTCACCGCAGGTAACCAGGGTCTATGCGTCCGACGGCAAGACCCAGATCGCGCTGATGTATGACGAGTTCCGCAGCGACGTGCCGCTCGCGAAGGTCTCCCAGAACATGCAGGACGCGATCATCGCCGCCGAGGACCACAAGTTCTTCGAGCACAACGGCGTCGACCTGAAAGGTGTGGCCCGGGCGTTCGTCAACAACAACCAGGGCGGCGGCAAACAGGGCGCCTCCACCCTGACGATGCAGTACGTGCGGATGGCGCTGGCCTACTCGGCGACCGACCCGCAGCAGGTGGTCGACGCCACCAAGGACTCCGTGCAGCGCAAGCTGTCCGAGATGAAGTTCGCCGTCCAGGTCGAGAAGCAGCTCACCAAGCAGCAGATCCTGGAGCGCTATCTGAACATGGCGCCGTTCGGCAACGGCGCCTACGGGATCAGCGCGGCGAGCCAGGTCTACTTCGGCAAGTCACCGGCCGGCCTGTCGGTGGCCGAGTCGGCGCTGCTGGCCGGCATGGTGAAGGCGCCGACCGCGTTCGACCCGACCACCGCCACCGGCCATCCGCAGGCGGTGGACCGGCGCGACTACATCATCGGCAACATGCTGGAGCTCAACCAGATCACCGCCGCCGAGGCCACCGCCGCCAAGAAGGTGAAGGTGCCGAGGACCGCGACCCGCCCGTCGCGCGGCTGCGTGTCGGTGGCGAAGAACCATTGGGGCTTCTTCTGCGACTACTTCTACCGGTGGTGGCAGAGCCAGAGCGCCTTCGGCGAGACGGCGTACGACCGGGAGCGCCTGCTGAAGAACGGCGGCTACCGGATCGTCACCACCCTGGACCTGGACGCCCAGTCGGACGCCCGCCGGGAGATCACCGAGCGGCAGAGCGACGACGACCGGAACGCGCTGATGCTGGCCGCCGTCGAGCCGGGCACCGGCGCGGTCCGGGCGCTGGCCGCGAACCGTAAATACCGGATCGACGACGCGGACGATCCGCGCAACGAGCTGTCCTCGAACCCGGCCCTGGCGCGCAAGGGCATCCGCGGCACCTACCCGAACACCACGAATCCGATCATCACCGGCAGCGCGGACGTGCCCGGCTACCAGGCCGGCTCGGTGTTCAAGATGTTCACCATGGTGGCCGCCCTGGAGAACGGCAAGGAGCTGGACACCACCATCTACTCGCCGCGGCGCTACAAGTCCGGCTACCTGGACTCGTCGCCGGAGTCGTGCGACGGCTACTACTGCCCGAGCAACGCCTCGGCGAGCGAGTCCGGCGACTTCAACATGTGGACCGCGTTCGGCAGGTCGGTGAACACCTACTTCGTCCCACTGCAGGAGCAGGTCGGCGCGGAGAAGGTGGTGGACGTGGCGAAACGGTTCGGTGTGCGGTTCCGCTCCTCCGACGACGCCACCCGCGCCAACGACCCGGACCAGGCCCACGAGTGGGGCGCGTTCACGCTCGGTGTCTCGGCGTCCACCCCGCTGGACATCGCCAACGCCTACGCCACCCTGGCCGCGGACGGCCGGTACTGCACGCCCACGCCGATCGAGAGCATCACCACCGCCGACGGCACCAAGCTCGACGCCGGCCGGCCGGACTGCACGAAGGCGACCAGCAAGGAGGTGGCCCGCAAGGCGCTCGACGCGGCCCGCTGCCCGGTCGGCGACCGCGCCCAGCTCGGAGACTGCGCCGGCGCGACGGCCCCGCAGGTGCGTGACGTGGTCGGTCACCCGGTGTTCGGCAAGACCGGCACCACCGACAACGACAAGACCGCCGCCCTGGTGGTCGGCACCCGTTCGCTCGTGGTGGCCGGCTATCTGGCCAACCCGGACTGGGCCGGGCACACCGACCGGATGTCACACGGCATCGTCAACCCGGCGGTGTACGAGACGCTCGCCGACTACATGGAAGGCAAGCCGGAGGAGGATTTTCCCACCCCGTGACCGCCTCACTCCAGCCTGCGGCACATCCGCAGGCTGGAGATGTGGTCGTCGACCCGGGAGAGGGCGGCCCGGACGGTGTCGACCGGCTGGAAGCCACGGGCCCGGTAGAAGCCGATGCCCGCCCGGTCGCCGAGGAACACCGACACCCACAGCTCGGTGCCGCCCGCCGTCCGGACCTGCTCGGTGATCCGGTCCAGCAGCAGAGTGCCCAGACCCCGGCCCCGCTGCGAGTCGTCCAGGTGGATCCGGGACAGCTCGCCGGCGGCCGGGCCGGTCATCCCGCCGCCCGCCGCGCCGAGGACCCGGCCGTCCTCCTCGACCACCTGGTAGCCGAACCAGCCGGGCGGCGCGGGCGCGATCTCCTTCGCGACGCGCGCCTCGCTGTAGAACTCGACGACGCTGCGCTCGATGTAGCCCTCGGGCAGCAGCTCACGGTAGGCGTTTCGATACCCACCGGAACAGATCGCGGCGATGCGGGTGGCATCGGCATCGACGGCGGGACGGACGACTGCGGTCAACGATGATCCAGGCACGCCGCAACATTAGGCCCCGTTCAGGCGGACCCCAACGATCTCGTACGCGAGTGGCGCCCGCGTCCGGCGGCAACCGCGACGAATCCGGCCTTTCGCGCGCAGCCCGAGCACCACACTCCCCGGTCCGCAGCGCCGGTCAGCGGCCGGCCTGGGCGGCCACGGTGAGGATCTCGGTGACCACGTGCTGGGCGGCGCCGGGCCGCCCGTGCGTGGCGGCGGCCCGGCCCATGGCGGCCCGCCGGTGCGGCTCGGCGAGCAGCCCGGCGACCTCCGCGTGCAGCAGTTCCGGCACGGCCGTGTCGCCGTCGAGCATGACGGCGGCACCCTGCTCGGCCAGGTGACAGGCGGTGATGCGCTGCTCGTCGCCGGCCGAGTGCGGGTAGGGGATGAGCACGCACACCTTGCCGAGCGCGGTCAGTTCGGCGACCGTCCCGGCGCCGCTGCGGGCCACCACCACACTCGCCGCGGCGATCACGTCGGGCAGCTCCTCGTGGATGAACTCGACGAGCCGGTAGCGCTGCGCGAGATGCGGCGGCAGCTGCCGGGCGACCTCCTGCATCTCGGCGAACCCGTGACTGCCGCACTGGTGCACGATCTGGCAGTGCGGCAGCAGCCCGGCCAGCGCGCCGGTGAGCATCCGGTTGACCTGTTGCGCGCCGGTCGCGCCGCCGGTCACCAGTACGACGGGAAGGGCGGGGTCCAGCCCGTACGCCGCGAGGCCCTTCTCCGGATCGCCCTGCAGCATGGCCGAGCGCACCGGGTTGCCGGTGACGACCGCACGCTTGCGGGCCCGCTGCGGCAGATGGCCGAGGGACGCCTCGTGGCTGAGCAGGATCCGGTCGGCGAACCGGGCCAGGATCCGGTTGGCCAGCCCGACGGCGAGAGTCTGCTCGTGCATGAGGTACGGCACCCGCAGGCAGCGGGCCGCGAGCCCGATCGGCACCGACACGTACCCGCCGGTGCTGAACACCACGGTCGGCCGGGTGCGGGCGACGGTGAACACGGCCTGGAGGACACCGAGCGGGATCCGGAACGCGTCCACGACGTTGCGGGCCAGCTCACGCGGGTTCGGTGAGCGCCGCAGCTTGCCGGTGGTGACCGTCTTGAACGGGATCCCGTTACGCTCCGCGATCCGCGCTTCGAGTCCGTCGGCGACGCCGACCCAGAGCAGCTCGGGTGCGGTGCCGGTCTCGGCGAGGCGGGCCTGGAGGGTGTCGATGGTGGTGAGGGCAGGGTAGGTGTGCCCGCCGGTGCCACCACCGGTGACGATCATGCGGAACTTCTGCAGGCGCTGGGTGCTGTAGAGAGACATCAGGCCGCCTACCCTATGCGACACCGCCGAGCATGGCACGGTACAGGTCGGCCGGGGCCGGGGGGCTGAGTGGCCGGGTGTCCGGCATCGGCGGTCAGGGCGCCCCCGATCGCCTCGCCGCCGACGGACCAGGTCCACCGAAGGCGGCGTATGCCGTGCCGGAAACACGACATCACCCCACCGGGCGGGCGCGGATCCGGAAGACTCCTCGCACGGCTTCGCTGTGGCGACTATCAAGATCCATGGTACGGCACAGGCGAGCTGTGGAAGCGAACGACAACAGCGTCCCGGGATCGGCCCGGTGGTGACGGACAGCCCGGCCGGACCCGGACGTCATCCGGAAAGTCGCGTCGTCAACGTGGACGGCGCCGATGCGAGAGTCGTGGAGGCGGCGGTGCACCCTCACCCGGAAACCCCGACCGGGTACGTGTTGCAGGTCAGGCGGCTGGCACCGGAGTCGCTGCTGGGCCGCGAAGAGGAACTGGCCGAACTCGCCAGATTCTGCACCGAGGACGAAGTCGCCTGCCACTACAGGTGGTACGAGGCCGACGCCTGGGCCGGGAAGACAGCCTTCCTGTCGCACTTCGTGACGAACCCGCCGCCCGGAACCCGGGTGGTGTCCTTCTTCATCACCGCCCCGCTGGGCGGGCAGAGCAACCGGCACGCGTTCCGCGACACGGTCATGGAGCAGTTGGCGGTCCTGCTCCGCCGTTCGTCGCAGGCGTGGCCGCCGGAGACGACCCGGGATGTGCATCTGCTCAGCATGCTCGTCGAGGCCGCGGCACAGTGCCGCCGCAACGGGACCCGTCTGGTTCTGGTGGTGGACGGACTGGACGAGGACACCACCGTCGGCGGGCACGGCATCGCCGGCCTGTTGCCCGTCGACTCGCTCGACGCCGCCGATGCCGGATTGCGGATCGTGGTCGCCGGCCGGCCGGGCCGGGCCGGCGAGAGCGACCCGCATACGGCGCATCCGCCGCGCAACCGCGACAACGTGCTGAGCCTGACCGCGTCGCCGCACGCAGCCGTGATGCGTGAAGTCGCGGAGCGTGACCTGAAAGCGTGCCTGAACGGCGATCCGCTCATTCGGGCCGTCCTCGAGCTGATCACCGCGGCCGGAGGCGGCCTGTCCGAGGAGGAACTGGCCGAACTGACCGGGCGGCCGCCGACCGAGATCGTCGATCACCTGAGGACCGTCGCCGGGCGCACGTTCGCCCGGCGCCCCAGCGGATGGCCGTCCAGCCGAGAGGTGTACGTGCTCTGTCACGACGGCATTCGAGGACTGGCGGAATCGAGGATCGGCGAGGATCGGCTGGAGGCCTCTCGGGACAGGCTGCACGAGTGGGCGGACGAGTACCGCGACAAGCGCTGGCCGGAAGAGACGCCAGAATACCTGCTACGCCAGTATCTCCACCTGCTGGCCGCCCGCGGTGATGTCGACCGGTTGTTCGCTCTGGCCATCGACCCGAAACGACCGGAACGGATGCGCATCCGCAGCGGCAGCGACTCGGCCGCGCTCAACGAGATCGCCATCGCTCACAGCATCGTCGCCGAGGAGTGGAAACCCGATCTGCTCCCGCTGGGCCGCCTGTCGATGCATCGCGGCGAACTGACATCCCGGAACTGCGCGATCCCCGCCGGTCTGATCGCCGTCTGGGTGCGGCTCGGGCAACCGGCCCGTGCCGAGTCCCTCGCCCGCGGCGTCGTCGGCGCGGCGAGACAGGGGCGGGCGCTGGTCACGCTGGCCGGGGCGGTGGCCACCTCCGGCGACCTGGACGAGGCCGAGAGGATCGCCCTCGGCGTCAAGCAGCCCCATCGGGACGCGGACGCCCTGTGCGCGGTCGCCGTGGCGATGGCCACCTCGGGCGCCGTCGACCGGGCCGAGGCGCTCACCGGCGCCATCCGCGATTCGTACGATCGTGCGGTGGTGCTGGCCGCCGTGGCCGAAGCGGTGGCCGCCGGCGGCGACCTGGACCGGGCCGCGACGATCGCCCGCGGCGTCACCCATCGATATCAGCGGGTGCGGGCGCTGGCGGCGGTGGCCACGGCCGGCGCCGCCCGAGACATCGAGCGGGCCGGTCTGCTCGCCGCCGAGGCCCGGACGACCGCCGAGCAGATCGCCAACAAGCCGGGCCAGTCGGCGCAGGCGCTGGTAGCCGTTGTCGGGGCGGTGGCCGCCACCGGCGGCGTCAGCCGGGCCGTGGAGATCGCCGGCACCGTCGCCGTCGCACACCGGCGGGCCGAAGCACTGATCACCATCGCCGCCGTGGCGGCCGCCGTCGGTGACATCGAGCGTGCCAGGGGACTCGCCGGCGACGCCGCGGAGATCGCCGTCGCCGTCCCCGACAAGGGCCGGCGGACACAGACCCTGATCGCCGTCGCCGCGGCGATGGCCACCTTCGGCGACATCGACCGGGCCGTGGAGATCGCCGGCACCGTGACCAGCCCACACCGGCGGGCGGAAGCGCTGACCGCCGTCGCCACGGCCACGGCGGCCGGGGGCGACACCGGCCGGGCCCGGGCGATCCTCCCCACCGACGTGGACCGCACTCGCCGGGAGCGGGCCCTTGCCGCGGTGGCCACGGCGGCAGCCACCGCGGGCGACATCGACGGGGCCGACGCCATCGCCCGCGCCGTCACGGTTCCGGCCCAGCGGGCGGAGGCCCTGGCCGCGGTCGCCGGGGCGCTGGCCGCCGAGGGCCACGGACAGCGGGCCCTGGAGGTGGCCGTCGACGCCGAGAACGCGGCCCGGAGCACGACGGATCCCGTCCAGCGGATACCGGCGCTGCTGGCTCTGTCCACCGCGTCGGCCGCCGCGGGCGACCCGGCCACGGCCACCTTGATCGCCGACCGAGTCAGGTCCCTGACTCGCGACGTCGACGACGCGAACCAGCGTGCCCGGACGCTGGTCGCCGTGGCGCGCGCGATGGCCGCGGCCGGCAAGACCGACGGGGCGAAGGCGATCGCCGAGGGCTTCCGGCGTCCGGTTCAGCACGCCCACGCTTTGATCGCGATCACCGAGGCGCTGGCCGGCGCCGGCCGCACGGACGAGGCCGCCCGGACGGCGGCCGACGCCGAGGCGGCCGCCCACGACATCGAGGACCCCGACCAGCGGGCGGATGCGCTGGTCGAGCTGGTCCGGGTGGTGGCCTTCGCGGGCGGCACCGACGAGGCGAGAAGAATCGGCGGCACCATCTCCGGCCCGCATCAGCGGGTGGAGGCGCTGGCGGCGGTCGCCGAGGCGCTGGCCGGGGCCCGCCGTGGGGTCGAGGCCGAGGCGCTGGCCGGGGCCCGCCGTGGAGTCGAGGCCGAAGGGCTGGCCGGGGCCTGCCGTGGGGTCGAGGCCGAAGGGCTGGCCGCCGGGGCCGCACGGTTGGCCGCCGAGGGCGCACGGTTGGCCGACGAGGCCGCACGGTTGGCCGACGAGGCCGAGGTGGCCGCGGACACGATCACCGATCCGGAGCGGCAGGACCGGGCGCTGATCGCGGCAGCCCGGGCGAGGGCCGCCGCCGGTGACCTCGAGCGGGCCGAGAACATCGCCCGCAGATGCCCGAACCAGCAGCGGCTGGCGCTGCGGGTGGCCGCCGCGGCGGCCGCCGGCGCCGGCCATGTCGAGTGGGCCGAAACGACCGTCGGTACCGGCCAAAGACCGGAGCAGCGGGATCTGGGCCGGGTCGAGGTGGCGGCAGGGGCGGCCGCCGCGCGACACCTCAAACCGGCGGAGAACATCGCGGAATCCGTCACCGACCCGGAGTTGAAGGCACAGGCGCTGGTCGCGGTCGCCCGGCACAGCGACGACGAGAAGTTCTTCACCCTGGTGATCAAGGCTCTCGAAATCGGCTCGTGGCTCGCGCCCCTGCCGGTGCTGGCGGAGAAGCAGCCGGCGGTCGTCGCGGGGCTCGTCGCCGAGTACTGGCGCCTGTGGCATGCGTGAACGACACCGCCGCACGAGTGCCGGGCCGCGGCGGGCGGCGCGCGAAGGCGCTGGGTTCCCGGCTGGCTGCCGGGGTTGTCTCAGCGAGCGTGGGACGGCGCTGATCTGCTGGCTTATCAATAAAGGCCCGCTACCAGCGCATGTCCGGTCCGGCCCTATTTTGCCAGGCCTCACGACGCGGGTGCCGGGTAGCCGAAACCGGACCTGGATCAGGGATTCGATGACCGGCGACGGCGATCGGCGACGGCGACGGCGACGGCGATCGGCGATGGCGGCGGCGGTCGGCGATCGGCGATGGCGGCGGCGGTCGGCGATCGGCGATGGCGGCGGCGGTCGGCGGCGGTCGGCGGCGGTCGGCGGTCCAAGACCGGTGAAGATCCGTCCGCTGCGGCGGTTGCACATGTAGACGAGACGGTATGGCGTGAACGGTGGTGCTCGTCGCTGGGCAAGATCGGGGAAGCGACTCGGCCGGCCGCGGTGGCTCCTCGGCGATCGCCGTTGACGCTGTCCCTGGACTCCAGCGTTGTGGCATCGGCCGGCAGCCACTCGGAACCACCGCCACGTTCACCGGCTGGCCACGCATGCAGAGACGAGTCCCCGTCCGGGGGTGCCGACCTGGTCCGGGAAGCGATCCTTGACGATCGACGGCAGCAGCACGTTGACCAGCGCGATGCCGGCCAGCGCCACGGCGCTGAACAGCA
>NZ_JBFAMR010000124.1:13922-14013 GCF_040656595.1 Actinoplanes sp. NPDC049802 | reverse complement strand
CGACGGCCGTCTCGCGACCGGCAGCCTGGCCACCTCCAACGGCCGCGCTGCGGCAAGCGGTTGCGGCGTGGAGCGCGGTTGCGGTGTGGCC
>NZ_JBFAMR010000124.1:0-13829 GCF_040656595.1 Actinoplanes sp. NPDC049802 | reverse complement strand
TACGTCCTGCGCCGTGGAGCGCGGTTGCGGTGTGGCCTGCGCCGTGGAGCGCGGTTGCGGTGTGGCCTGCGCCGTGGAGCGCGGTTGCGGTGTGGCCTGCGCCGTGGAGCGCGGTTGCGGTGTGGCCTGCGGCGTGGAGCGCGGTTGCGCCGTGGAGCGCGGTTGCGCTTCGGCCGCCGGGTTCGTGATGGCTGCCCGTTTCGTGGTGGCCGGCGGCTTCGAGGCGACCGGGTCCGGTGTGTGTGAGGGCGCTTCGGTGGTTTCTCTGCCCGTGGCGGCGGCGATAGCGGCGGCGCGACGTAAGCGTTGAGCGTGACGCTGCCGCAGTCCCCAAGCTCGATGCCGCTCATGTTCACGGCGGAAATCCTCAGCGGCCTGAGAATAATTCCGGCGCGCCCGCCGATCACGCATCGTGGCCAACTCTTTCGTGGCGAATATCTGGAGCTGCCGCATACCTAAATTGTCCCGCGCCCGAAGAAGAAACTGTAAGACCCGCCAAGAACTGGATCATGCCAATCTATTGAGATGCGGCAGAGTAGAAACGGTCAGAGGTATCACCGACGACCCGTCGGAGGGGTTTGGTCGCCGGCCGGACGCTCGGCTTGACCGCTTTGCCCCTTGCGGAGGGATGCGGGAATGACCGCGTGTCGCTTCATCCGATTCCGGCACGCTGACACCGGTGCAATCACTCGCCGCAACCGCCGATCTTGAAAGGGCGGTGCCTCGGGTGGGCGGTGGGTTCGTTTCCGAGTGAGCCGCGAACCCGTGATCGTCGCGGTGGTCGCGTGTCCCCGGATGGTCGGTGCCGCACGGTGGCGTTCATGGACGGTGTCAGGGGCCACCGGCGGTCGCCGAGGAGTCATCGCGGCCGGCCGAGGCTTTTATTCGATCTTCCTCAGGGACGAGCGCGCCGTTCAAGGAGTGCCGTCTACATGCGTAAACGCCGCGGCGGACGGGTCTTCACCTGTCTTGGATCGGCGTCGCGGGCCATGGAACCTGAATCCAGGTCCGGTTTCGGTCACGGACACCCGCGTGGTGAGGTCGCCGGCCGGAACCAGCTCGGATATGCGCTGGTAGCGAGCCCTTCTTGAAAGCCAGCAGGGTCGGCGCTGTCTCATGCGTCACGAGGCAACCTTGACCCTGCTGGCCAAATCGCTCGCCCCCGCCGGGCGGGCGCGCACAGTGCGCATCCAGGCCAGCAAGGCCCGATAGCCGGCCGGTGTGGCCGCAAACTCGCGGGTACCCAGTACCCGTCCGACCTGGTCGATCACCGCAGCGGTGTGGGTGTCCTGGTGGGTGTCGACCCCACCGGTGACCTCAAGCGCCGCGTTCTCAGGTGTAATGGAAGCCATCGTCGTCCTGCCACTCGTAACTGATCAGCAGGGCGGCACGCACCAGCCGGGAAACGCGGACAAGACATAGACGGGGCCTCTGGCCAGGCTCCTATTAAGTCACAACGCCACACCCGGTGAGTGCCATGCACCTCCCGCCCGAGGCCGACAGATCCCCTTTAAAGACCCGAAGTCAGTCAGAGCTTGGGTCAGACCCCGGCGCGTGAGGTGCATGAACATCATCTATGTCAGGGCTGACCCTGCTGGCCGAAATCGCTCGCCCGCGCCTACTCGCCTGGCGGGCGCGCACAGTGCACCGACAGTGCGCCCCGGCCACCGTTACGACACTCGCGAACGACCCCGCAGAGCCCAACGTGCGTGCCGTCCGGCGCATTCGGGCCTCGGGAGGGTGCGGGGAAGCAAATAGCCAGCAGAGTCAGGGCTGTCTCAACGTGCGTGAGGCAGCCCTGACAGCCAGCTGATCCGGTGAGCTTGGCCCGTCGTTGCCGCGCGGTGCTGGTCGCGGCCCTGCCGTGTCCGGTGGGCTGACGTCGTGATTCCGGGGGCGGGCCCGCGCGGTGCGGTTACGGTCCGTTTCGGGGCTTCTGTCAGCAGATCGGCGGCCCTGAGACGGGGCGGGTGCGCCCGGCCGGGGTCAGCCGCCGAGGACGGTGCGCAAGCGGCGCGCCTCCTTGAGCAGGCGTGTGCTGCCCGGCTTCGCCGCCACCTCCGCCAGCCCGGGGACCTGGTCGCGCGCGCCGACCGCACCGGCGACCTGCGTGGCCAGCTCCAGCAGGTCCGGCAGGCCGCGCGGGGCAACCGGCAGCAGGGCCGGCAGGGCCGCGGTCAGCAGCTCCCACAACGGCCGGGCGGCGCCGGCCCGGTAGGCGTCGGTCAGCGACGGGATCACCCGGGTCAACTTGACCATGCCGTCGGCGCACAGGTCACCGAGCTCGGCGCCGACACCGGCGCCGATCGGTTCGGAGCCGGCGGCCAGGATCAGGAAGGCGTCGAGGGCGGACAGACGGTCGGGTTCGTGGCGGGAGCCCAGCCCGTAAGCCACGGCGAGCGTCATGGCGGGGCCGATCGGCCCGGCGCACTCGGCGAGCAGGGCCAGCACCGGGCCGTCGCCACGATCGTCCATGTCGGCGAGGGAGGCGATCACCGGCAGCACCCAGGCGGCGGTCACCTCGCGGTGCTGCGGCAGCACCGCGGTGGTGACGTCGACGGGCGCGGAGAAGTCCCTGGGGTAGTAGGTGGGCACGTTGCTGCGGGTCAGATTGACGAGCACAGCACCCAGCAGGTGGTCGACCGGCTGGGACTGCTCGAGCTGGGCGACGACCCGGCGTTTGAGCGGGGGTGTGCCGCCGTACTCATACCGCCCGTCCTTGCCGGTCTGCGACCGCCGGGTGCTGACCGGATCGGGCAGCCCGCCCTCCTTGAGCCAGGTGGCGAAGCGGCGGCCGGCCACCGACGTCAGGTCGGCGGCCGCGGTCACCACGGCGGGGTCGGCGTCACGCTCCACCCGCAACAGCGCCTGCTCGAAGTCGATCGGCCACGGCTCCCAGCCGGCGGCCTCGGCCCGGATCAGCCGCGCCAGCAGCACCGCCGGGTCAAGGCTTCCGTTCACCCGGGTAGGCGTGGACATGAGCTCACCGGCTCGGCCGTACCGGAGACAGGGGTCGCTGGGCTGGGTGTGCGGGCGGTGGGAGCCGCCGGATGGGAGCGGTGGCTCGGCGAGCCTGGCGGATGCGGTCGTGAGGTCACCGGCCGGTGCGAGGGACACCCGCTCGGCCAGCTCGCGGATGCGCAGCTCGAGGACACTGCCAGGACCGCCGCGCAGGGACTGCTTGCTGCCGCTGCCGAACAGCCAGGCGTCGCGGATCCCGTCGGACGGCGCGGGCGCGGCGGCCGGATCCAGCAGCGCCCGGATCGCCTTGCCGAGAAGGGAGGTCCGCAGGCCCTCACCGTGCCAGCCGTCGTTGGTCAACTTGTATTCGTGCCGATCGAGGACCGGCCGCAGCGAATCGGCGACCGGCACACCGGCGCCGGGCAGCGCCACCAGCGCGGCCAGCACCCGCTCCCACCCGACGGCGGTCTCGTCGTGCAGCAGGGTGACGATCTCGGTGGCGAGCTCGGCGCCGCTCGCGATCGGCGGCGGCATCGCGGCGGCCGGCGCGGGCGGGGCGAGCGCGCCGGCGCCCGGATCGGCGGAGGCAGAGGCGGAGGCGGCAGTCGGGGAGGCCGTGGGGGCGGCCACCCCGAACATCCGCGCGGCCCGCGCCGGCAGGTCGCCGCCGAGGGTGCCGGCGGCGTCGGCGAGCCGGGCGGCCGTGCCGGCGTCGAGCCGGGACACGTGCCTGCCGATCAGGGTGAGCGCCCGCTCCTGCACGTCGAGCGTGGGGTGACCGAACGCGACGGCGGCCGTCTCCAGCACCTCTGCGGCGCGGTCCGGCGAGCGGCGTGCCGCCTTCTCCAGCCAGGTGAGCTGCGTCTTCACCAGGCCTTTCTCGGTGCGGAGCAGGGTGGCGGCGCTCGCCTCGATCAGCGTCTCCATGTCGAGCCGGCCCGCGTCGTCGATCGCGCGCAGGGCCCGCTGGGCGAGCCCGGCGATCGCCGACGGCGCCTCGGCGAGGAGCCGGGCGTAGTCGTGCGTGTGGACGGCCATCTCGTCGGCGCTCGGCTCCAGCGCGTCGTGCAGCATCACGAACGGCCGCAGCATGGCCGGGCGGTCGCCGCGAACCAGACGGTCCACGGTGGCGGCGTAGACGGTGGCGCGGTCGAGGCGGCCCTCGGCGACCAGGGTGGCGATCGCGCCGGGGGAGCGGGGCGTGGTGCTCCACACCGCACCGTTCCAGTGGTCACCGGTGAGCGCGTTGCCGAGGCCGTCGATCTCGAAGACCGCGGGCAGAAGCGCGTCGAGGAAGGGACTCTCACGAAACGACGTGGTCAGCGAGCGCGCCCGCCCGATACGCGTATGCACGTCGTCGAGCCAGCCGCGGACGAACCCCTCGGTGCGCGGGGCCAGCTCGGGCGTCGCGTCGAGCAGCGCGGCGACGAACTGCCACGCGCTGGACCAGACCTCCTTGGCCGGCAGCTTCTCGGCGAGCCGGGCACCGAGGTCGGCCATCCACGGGATCTCGCGGGCCTCGACGATGCTCCGGAACTGGGCGGCGGGGATGTGGCCCCACTCCTCGCGCATGTCCCGCCGGGCGAGCAGGGCGGCGGCCCGCGCGGCGGACGGCATGCAGCCGATCACGGCAAGCGCGAAGCCCGCGCCCGGGTTGGCGCCGCGGCCCCACCAGTCGTCGCCGCGGCCGGTCTTCCTGATGCCGGTCTCGACCTGCGCGGCGAAGGCGACCCGCTCCGGCTCGCTCATCGCGAGCACGTGGCGGGTGATCGCCGCGTGCTGCGATCGCCTCGCCAGCCGGTCGAGGGTTTCCCAGGTGAGGATCTCTGCGGTCATGGCCGACAACCTAGAGCCCCGGTACGACATTTTCGAGCGTCCGCATCAGCCGGGTCGCCTCGGTGACCAGCCGGGTCCGTCCGCCCCGCGCGGCCACCGCCGTCACCTCGGGGATCGCCTCGCGGGCGGGCACGGCCGTGGCGACGGACTCGGCGACCAGCAGCAGGTCGGGCGCCCCGGCCGCGGGCGTGGCGGGGGAGAGGACGGCGGGGATCAGCACCCGCAGGACGGCCCACACGTCGGCGGCCGCTCCGGCCCGGGCGGCTTCACCGAGACTGTCGGCGACCCGCTTCAGCACGATGACCGAGATCTCGTGGAGGGCCACCAGCTCACGACCGACGAGCGCCCCGTCGAGCACCTCGCGCGCGGCCAGGTCGAGGAAGGCGTCCACGGCGGCCACCCGCCCGTCCACGCCGGCGGCGGTCAGACCATACGCCAGGCAGAGCGCCATGGCCGGCCCGAACGGTCCGTCGCAGGCGGCCACCGCGGGCAGGATGCCGGCTATCCCGCCGGCGCTCTTGCTCTCCGGCGCCTCGATGATCCGGGCCTGTACGTGCGCCGCCACGATCTCCCGGTGGCTGGGGAACATGAGCGGCCACCCGTCCAGCGGGCGCCCGTGACGGTACTCCCAGGCCCGGCGTGACGCGTCCTCCTCGGGTTGGCCGAGCAGCCCCTCCGGCACGGTCAGCCGGTGCTCGATCGGCGCGAACGCGACGGTCCGCCGGGCCGGGCGGTGGGCGCAGTCGCAGTAGTACCCGTTGTGCGGGCACCGCCGTTTGCCGACGTGGACGGTGACGACCTCCGGATCGGGCAGTCCGCCTCCGGCCAGGAACGCCGCGAGGGCCCGGCCGGCCGGGGAGGTGAGCGCGCCGGCGGCCGCCCGCACTTCCGGTCCCACCTCGCGGGGCAGTCGCAGCAGTGCCTGGGACAGGTCGTACGCCCCCGGCTCCCACCCTTGACCGAGCAGCCGCAGCACTCGTGCGGGGTCGACGTGCCCGTCCACGGTGGCGGGCGTGGCGAGCAGCGCGGGCGGCGGTGTGCCGCACATCTGCCGGGTCAGCTCGCTCAACCGTTTGATCGGCATCCAGGCGGGCGCCGGCATCCGCCGCTCCCAGTCGGGCGGGTTCCACGCGATGCGCTGCCCGGTGATGATCGCCCGCAGCAGGTTGACGAACGGGGTGCTCCAGTGGTCGGGCAGGATCTGCGCGAGCGCCGCGCCGAGCGCCGCCCGGTCGCTGCCGGCGAACCGCACCAGCCCGTCGAGGATCAGCTCGAACCGGATCGGGTCCTCCTGCTGGAGCAGCATGTGCCGCACCTCGGCGACGAGTTCGGGGATGGACGGGATGGGCGGTGGCACGGGCGCGGCCGGGGTGACCGGTGGCAGTGTGACGGCGGTGCCGCCGGAGGGCGCGCCGGTCGTGCCGAGCAGGGCGTCGGCCTGGCGGCGCAGGTCGCCCTGGAAGCCGGCGGCGGCCGCGGCGAGCGACTCGCGGGCGGCGTCGCCGAAGACCGGCAGATGCTCGGAGGCGGCTCGCAGGACCTGCTCGGCCAGGTCGACGGCCGGGTTGCCGAGCCCGGAGAGCAGCGCTTCGAACAGCAGCGGGTCGGGTTTGCGGGCGAGCACCACGCCGAGCCAGTCGAGTTGGGCCCGGACCAGTTTCTTCTCCTTGCGGAGCAGGACCGCGAAGCCGGCCTCGGCCACCGTCTCGATCTCGACGAGCCCGCCGTCGTCGGCCAGCCGCAGGCCGCGCAGCGCCAGGTCGGCCACCGTCGAGTGTGGGCTGGACAGCATGGCCACGTACTCGGCGTGACGGGCCGCGAACTCCCCGGCGTCGGGGTCGAGTAGCCGGTGCAGCACCACGACCCGGCGGATCGCGGCCACCCGGTCGCCGGCGGCGAGCCGGTGGACGCAGCCGTCCAGCAGCGACTGCCGGTCGATCACGCCGTCGGCGGCGAGCCGGGCCAGCGCCTTGGTCCACTCCTCGTCCATCTCGTCGGCGACCCGGGGGACGGTGAACAGGTGCGGCAGCATCTCGCTGGTGTGCGGGTCGGCGCGCAGCGACTCGGCGAGATCCGTCCGGTACCGCCGGCCGCCGGTGTGACGGAGCCACGCGCGCACACCGGCCTCGGTGGCGGGCGGGGCGAGGCCGGCTTCGGCGAGCAACCGGCTGACCAGGCCCCACTGCTGGTTGATCGTGGCGGGCCGCATCTTCTCGGCCAGCGAACGGGCGATCGCGGGAAGCGACGGGCGTCCGGGCGCCCGCAGCAACTGGACCACGGCGTCGACGGCGGCCTCGTCCGGCAGCGGCCGGAACCGGTTGGATCGCAGGAAGGAGACCACGTCGGCGGCGCGTGGCAGGCAGCCGGCCCCGGCGGCGCGCAGGGCCGCCTCCCGGCCTCGCCGCCGGGCCGTCTGCTGCTCCCAGGAGCCGTCGACCACCATGATCTCGCCCAGGGTAAGGCGCTTGACCGGGGCGGCCAGGGCCCGCCGGGACGCCTCGTCCATGCCCAGCAGAGCGGTGACGACCTGCTCGGTCTCACCGGCCCTGATCCACGACTCCAGCCGCCCGAAATCCACCATGGCGCAGAACCTAGCGGCACCCCCCGACAAAAACTCGCCGCCGACCTTCGAAACCGAGGGGATATAGGGTGTATCCGGTGATGCGGATCGACTGCCACCAGCACCTTTGGCCCCCGGCGTTCGTCGAGGCGTTGCGATGGCGTGGCTATCTGCGGGACTGGACCCTGCACCTGCCCGGTGAGCAGCCCTACCGGGTCGACCCGGCCGCTCACGACATCGGCCGCCGTCGAGCGCGGGAGCTGGCCGAGGGCGCCGGGCAGGTCCTGGTGTCGCTCTCCAGCCCGCTCGGCATCGAACACGGAACCGACCACGACCTGCTCGACGTCTGGCACGAAAGCGCCCTGGAACTGCCCGATCCGTTCCGGGTCTGGGCGGCCGCCTCGGTCACCGAGCCCGATCCGTCCGCGTTGACCCGTCTGCTGCGCGAGGACCGCGTCGCCGGCCTGCAACTCCCGGCCACCGCACTCGGTGACCCGGCCGCCATCGGCCACGTGTCGCCGCTGCTCAGCGCGCTCGAACAGGCCGGCAAACCGCTGCTCGTCCACCCCGGACCGGCGCCGTCCGGTGACTCCGGAACACCCGGCTGGTGGCCGGCCCTGGTGCCCTACGTCGCCCAGCTGCACCGCTCATGGATGGCCTGGCACGTCGCCGGTCGCGCGCGTCACCCGTACCTGCGCATCGGTTTCGTCGCACTGGCGGGCCTCGCGCCGCTGCACCATGAGCGACTCGCCGCTCGCGGCGGCGCCTTCGCCGTCGACCCGGGCGTCTTCTACGAGACGTCCTCCTACCGGGCCGACGCGATCGAGGCCCTGACCCGTGTGGCCGGCGCGGACTCACTCGTGCACGGCTCCGATCGCCCCTACGCTCAACCCCTCGGCCGGGCCGTCTTCCCGGACGCTCTGTTCACCACGAACGCACAGCGTTTCCTCACCGGAACACCCTGATCCGGTACGCCTGCCCGAACCCGTTCGACGAGACCCGCGAGCCCCCCGGCGGGCCCGGGCCGTGCCGCGACCGCCGGGCGTGAGTGGTGGGTCACCGCCCGGTCAGTCCTCGCTCACGGCGAGGAACCCGATCCCCGCCTCGGCGTCGATGTCGAGCCCGGGGCGGTCGTCCGGATCCCCGGACCGCAGCGTGGTCCCGGCGCCGACGCCGCCGGAACCGCGTCCGTAGAGGGTGACGTCGCCCGCGCCGGCGCCGACCGTCACCCGGACCGGCACCTTCCGCGCGGTCCGGATCCGCCAGGTGTGCACGCCTCCGGCCATCCGCACGGGCAGGGTCCCGGACAGCCGCCCGAGCGTGATGTCGATGGTCTGCGCCCCGCCGCGCAGGTCGATCCCGCCGACCGTGCCGGTGTCCATGTCGAACGACGCCGTGTGCACTCCGGCGCCCATCCGCAGGTCCCAGACGATCCGGTCGCTGAGCCGGACGTCCAGCCGTCCCGATCCGGTGCCGTCGGGCGTGGTCTCCACCCGCAGCACCCCGTCCTCGAAGGACGTGTCCACGTCGAGCCCGGAGCCGTCCGGTGTGCTGACGCGGTAGGGGCCGTCCATCGTGACAGTCCGCACGTCGAGTTCGGTGACCCCGTCGGCCAGCTCGAAACGCGCCTCGCGAATCGCCGGTGGGGGCGGCTCGGGCGCGACCGGGCGGGTGGCGGCTGCGGAGGGTGACGGGGAGGCCGGGGTGGCGGAATCGGGTGTGACCGGTTCGACCGGCGCGACGCTGACCGGGTCGGTGGGCGCCGCCGCGGCGGGCACGGTCCGCTGCCGGTCGTCGCCGGTCAGCGGCCGGGCCAGCAGCACGGTGCCGCCTGCGAAGACGAGCGCCAGCAGCCCCGCGCAGATCACCGGGCGCCGGCCGGCCCACCGGCGGGTGGCGTCGCCCGCGGTGTCCGGCCGCCCGGTCGTCCGCGTGGGTCGTTCCGCGGTCGGCGCGGGTGGTTCGGTCGTGCCGGCCGGCCGGGGATGCCCGGCCGGCCGGGACGGCACGGTGACCCGTGGGGCCGCGTCCGGCCAGTAGTCCGAGATGTCCGGCAGCCGGGTTTCCGCCGTCGCCGGGTCGGCACGCTCGTCGGCGACGGGTTCCGCGTGGCCGACCACGTACCCGGCGATCCGCAACGCCGGCGGACGGTCCCGCCCGCCGGCCGTCCCGTCACCAGAGCCTCTCCGCTCCACGCGCGTCTCCCTCACGCCTGCCCAGGTCCGCCCCGCTGGTCACGCAGCGCGCTCGCGTGTTCGACGGAGAGGCCTTCGATGATCCTCTGTGGAGGTTACGGCTACCGACGGTGCGCGGTTCAATCAATCCCGAGTGAGATGCCACAGCCGGTGCGACCAGCCGATATCGGTGGATTCGAGGGTGCGCAGCCCGGCCTCGCCGAGCAGTTCGGTGATCCGCTCCGCGGTACGCCGCCCGGCGCCGAACGCCGCCCGCAGCCGCAGGTCGTTCTCGAGCTCCTCGACGTCGGTGTCGTTCTCGGGCCGGACGTCCTCGACCACCACCACGTCGGCCCCGGCCGGCAGCGCCCGGGCGAACTCGGCGAGCAGGTGGGCGGCGTCCGCGTCGGTGAGCCAGTCCAGGAAGTGCACGAGCAGATGGGTGGCGCCGTCGCGGACCACGACGGCCCCGGAGGTGGGAACCAGCTCGACGTGCCCGGTGTGCTCCCGGTCGAGGATCTGATCACGGATCACGGCCAGCGCGGACGGCGGCGCGGACAGGCTCAGCGGCATGCCGGGGTGGGCGCGGGCGATCGCGTTGACGGCGGCTCCGGCCCCGTGCCCGGTGGCGGCGACCGAACCGGCCGCGGCCCAGTCGTACGCCGACATGATCAGCGGGGCGATCCACAGCGCCAGGTCCTCGACGACGCCGCGGGCCCGGCCGCCGAGCCGTTCGTCGGTCTCGAAGACGGCCCGCATCGACTCGGGCGCCCGCGGGGCGGCCAGTGTGAGCACGGCCAGGTCGAGGATCGCCTCGGCGTTCTCCAGGTGGTATTCGTCGGCGTCCTCGGCCAGCTCGTCGCCGAGCGGGGTGAGCCCGTACCGGCCGTCCGCGTTCACGGCGGCCACGCCGAGTGCGGCCAGGTAGCGCAGCAGCGACTCCACGGTGCCGGCGTCGGCCCCGGTACGCGCGGCGACCGCCGCCGCGGAACCGTCCCCGCCGTCCAGCGCGTCGATCACCCCGAGCGTGACGGCCACGCGCAGGGCGAGGCCGGGCACGATCTCGGCGAGTTCGTGGAGCCGCTCGTGGGCGTCGTCGTCCTCCTCGGGCTCGGTGGCGTCCGCCGCCTCCGGAAGAGGGCCGGAGCGCTTCCAGTAGCCGGTGATCTCCACCTGGGACGCCGGCAGGCCGCGCTCGACCCGCAGGTAGCGGCGCAACGGCCGGATCGCGCCCGCCTCGCCGGCCACCCACGCGAAGACCACGCCGTCCGGCCAGGGCAGGGCCCGGACCGCCTCCTCCATGGTGGGCGAGCCGCCGGTCAGCCAGGTGATCTCGGCGTCGGCGGCGGTCGGCAGCTCCTGGCGGCGGCTGTCGTCGGCGATCTCGATGAAGACGTGGGCGCGGGTGCCGGCCGGCATCTCGTGCAGCCAGCGGCGCAGCGCGGGCAGGGCGGTCTCGTCGCCGGCGGCCACGATGACGTCGGCGCCGGCCGGGTGGCTCAGCGACATCTTCGGGCCGGCGATCCACAGGGTGTCGCCGGGTTTCGCCTGTTCCGCCCAGGTGGCGGCGGGGCCGTTGCCGTGGCGTACGAAATCGAAGTCGACCTCGGTGCCGGTGATCCGGTGCGGCGTGTAGTCCTTGGCGATGGGCCGCTCACCGGCCGGCCAGCCGAGGCTGGCGATCTCCTGCCGGGGCAGCACCGGCCGGTCGGCGCCGGGCGCCGCGAAGAAGAATTTGACGTGGTCGTCGAAGCCTTCCGACCGCAGCGCGGGCAGGTCCAGCCCGCCGGAGCGGAACGCGCCCAGTTGCGGGCCGCCGACGGTGATCCGGCGGGTTCCGGCGTTGACGTCGACCACCCGCAGGACGGTCAGCTCGCGCAGGACGATCGGGAACGTGACTCTGGTACGCATACTTCGGCTCGACACGGCAAGAGACTACGTGCCCGGGCGGGACCACCAGGCGGCACTCCGAGGACGTAGCATCGGCCGGTGCGATTGGGACGGACCATCCTTGCCGTGTGTGCCGCCGGTGCGCTGGCCGCCTGCCAGGCCTCCGGCCCGCCGCCGGTGACCCCGGTGGCCGGGCCCTCGGCGCCGGCCCCGGCGGCCACCGAGGCGTCGACGGCGCCGTCGGCGCCGCCGTCGGCCGCGGTCTCCGCCACACCGAAGGCCACGCCGAGTGTGCGCCCGAAGACGCTGCCGAAGCCCGGCAACCCGGGCGGCAGGGCGACGGTTCCGGCCGCCGCGCGGGCCGTCGACACCAGCCGGCCGGACCGGACGGTCGGCGACGGCACCCCGGCGAGCTGCACGTCGGCCGCCGTGGTCAAGGCGGTCGCGGCAGGCGGCGTGATCACTTTCGACTGCGGCCCGGAGCCGGTCACCATCACCATGACCCGGACCGCGAAGGTGCGTAACGCCAAGGCCCGGGTGGTCCTGGACGGCGGCGGCCGGGTCACCCTGAGCGGCGGCGGCGAACGCCGCATCCTCTACATGAACGTCTGTGACACCAGCCTCGGGCAGAGCCCGGCGAGCGGCCACTGCCACCTGAAGGCCACCCCGAAGCTGACCGTGCAGAACATCGTCCTCAAGAACGGCAACAGCACCGACCCGACCGACGTGACCGGCGGCGGGGGAGCGATCTTCGCCAACGGCGGCCAGCTCAAGGTGATCAACGCGCGGTTCACCGGCAACCGCTGCCACGGCACCGGGCCGGACCTGGGCGGCGCGGCGATCCGGGTGCGGTTGTCCGGTCAGACGGCGTACGTGGTGGGCAGCACCTTCACCGGCGGCGTCTGCTCCAACGGTGGCGCCCTGAGCAGCATCCACGTCTCCTGGACGATCCTGAACAGCCGCTTCTCCGGCAACTCGGCGATCGGCAGGGGGGCGAACCCGGCCCGCGACGGCACCCCGGGCGGCGGCAGCGGCGGCGCCGTCTACAACGACGGCGACACCTACCAGCTCAAGATCGCCGGCACGGTGATCGAGAACAACAGGGCCCGGGAGGGCGGCGGCGCGATCTTCTACGTGAGCAACGACCGCACCGGCACACTGTCCATCCGCGACTCGAAGCTGCGGCGCAACGTCAGTTCCGGGTTCGAGACCGACGGGCTGCCCGGCATCTTCTACCTGGGGTCGGGGCAGCCGTCGCTGAGCGGCTCGAAGCTCAGCTGATCCGGTAGACGCGGGCCGCGGTGCCGCCGAAGATCTCGGCCAGTTGCGGCTCGGCCAGCGGCGGCAGCGCTTCCCGCAGCGCGTCCAGCACGTCGCGGTAACCGGCCGCCAGCAGGCACACCGGCCAGTCCGAGCCGAACATCAGCCGCTGCGGCCCGAACAGGTCGACGGCCGCCGCCACGAACGGGCCCAGCGCGGCCGGCGTCCAGCCCGGACCGGCCTCGGTGATCAGGCCGGACAGTTTGGCGGTCACGTTCGGGCAGGCGGCCAGCTCGGTGAACGGGCCCAGCCAGGCGCGCAACCCCGCGTCACCCCGGTCGACGCGGGGCTTGCCGAGATGATCGAGGACGAAAGTCAGCTCGGGTACGGCGTACGCCGCTCTCGCCGCGGCCGGAAGCTGCCCGGAGCGGATGACGAGGTCGAAGGCCAGCCCCTCGGCCGCGACCGCGGCCAGACCGTGCCGCACCTCCGGCCGGTCCAGGTAGCCGGGGTCGGTCTCGCCCTGCACCTGGGCGCGCACCCCGGCGAGCATTTCCCCGCCGGGCAGCCGCCGGTATCCGGCCAGGGTGGCGGCGACGTCCGGCGCCCCGAGGTCGATCCAGGCCACCACCCGTGCGATGACCGGTGTGGTGGCGGCGTAGCCGAGGAGTTCGGCCACCTCGTCGGTGTGGCAGCGGCCGCCCTCGACGAGCACGGTCGCGTCGATGGCGGCGGCGGTCGTCTCGGCGATCAGGTCGGCCGGCAGGTAGGGGCGGCGCAGCCGTTCCAGTCCGGGGGCGGCCAGCCAGCGGTAGCCGCGCTCGGGCTGCCACAGGTGATGATGCGCGTCGATGATCATCAAGCTCCCGTCGATTGACGTCAGCAGATGAATACCCTACGTCGCGGTCTGCGGCGGCGCCGTCTTCTCACGCCGTTGACCGCCACGGTTCCGGTGCCGCCGCCCGCGGCGCGCCCTCGTGACGTTTCCCGGCCGGTCCGGCGGGTAAGACCGACCGGCGATAGGTCCAAGATCCGGACAGGTGGGTACCTGCGGGCAGCAAACAGGCACGGGTCCATTGATCATCGGAGTTCTCTACGCTTCGTAACCGATGGAGTCCCGTGCCTGCGCTGCCATCTTCGTTGCTCGA
>NZ_JBFAMR010000123.1:0-14272 GCF_040656595.1 Actinoplanes sp. NPDC049802 | reverse complement strand
GTCTTGCCCAGCGACGAGCACACCATTCAAACAATGCCGTCCACATGCGCAACCGCCGCAACGGACGGATCTTCACCGGACTTCGACCGCCGACCGCCGACCGCCGACCGCCGTCCACCGACCGCCGACCGCCGACCGCCGTCCACCGACCGCCGTCGCCGACCGCCGACCGCCGTCCACCGTCCACCGACCGCCGTCGCCGTCGGCGGTCATCGAATCCCTGATCCAGGTCCGGTCTCCGCTACCCGGCACCCGTGTCGTGAGGCCTGGCAAAGCAGGGCCGGACCGGACATGCGCTGGTAGCGAGCCTTTACTGATGAGCCGGCAGGGTCAGCACCCATGACCAGCCGGTCAAGATCAGGCAAATCTGGACAGTCCTTCCGAGGCGGCCCCCACGGCCGGCCGACTGTCGGGCGTGTTGAGGCCGTGCTGACGGCCCGACCAGTGGTCTGGGCGCCGGCATGACCGACTTCCTCGCCCGCCTGGTCGACGTGTTCCGTGCCAGGTGGTACCAATTCGATCATGACTGACGACGGTCGGACTCTGTACGTGATCGTCTCCGCGGCCGGTGTCGCCGCCGACGTGGGGCGCCTGATCACGCTCGCCCAGCGGGACGGGTGGACGGTCCAGGTGATCGCCACCCCGTCGGCGCTGGCGTTCATCGACGCCGAGGCCCTGGAGGCGCAGACCGGCCGCCCGGTCCGAAGCCGCTACCGCGCGCCCGGCGACCCGCGCCCGCCCCGGGCGAACGCCATCATCGCCGCCCCGGCCACCTTCAACACGATCAACAAGTTCGCGCAGGGCCACGCCGACAACTACGCCCTGGGGCTGCTCGCCGAGGCCCCCGGCCTGGGCATCCCGGTGGTGGTCCTGCCGTGTGTGCAGACCGCGCTCGCGTCCCGTGTCCCGTTCCGTGCCAGCGTCGGCCAGCTTCGTGCCGAGGGTGTCCGCGTCCTGTTCGGCCCCGGCGAGTTCGAACCCCACGAACCCGGAGCCCTCGGCGAGTTCCCCTGGAGTCTGGCCGTCGAGGCGCTGCGTGAGCAGACGGCGTGAATCTTCCCCGGGAGCTGGCCGTGGCTCTCGCCGACCACGGCTTCCTCGACGAGCTGCGACGCGAGGCGGCGGCCGGTGACTACCACTGCGCCGACGCGCTTGCCGCCCGTGTCGGGATCGGCGAGGCCCTGGCGCTGTACCGGCCGTTCGCGGAGACCGGCCGGTGGGAACCGAACGCCCGGATCGCCGACCGCCTCGCCGCCGACGGGAACCTCGACGCGGCGATCACGGTCGTCCGCCCGATCGCGGAATCCGGCGACCCGGCCGCGATCGAGAGACTCGCCTTCCTGCTCGCCGACGCGGGCCGGATCGATGAGGCGCTCGACATCGTCCGCCGCAGGCCGGAGAACGAATACTCGGGCGCGGTCAACCGGGTGGCCCGGCTGCTGGCCGAGCAGAACCGGACCGCTGAGGCGATCGACCTACTCCTGCCGCGTGTCGCCCGTTACCGGCACACCCGGAAGCTGGTGGAGATCACTGCGGGCGGAGAGTGGGACGAGACGGTCATCGCGGCCCTACGGCCGCTGACCGGGCCGGGAGCCCTCGCGGCCTGGGGATGCGGCGAGGCACGTGCCGACACGTCCTTCGCGGTCGAGTCGCTGTCCGAGGTTCTTCAACGGCAGGGGCGTACGGACGAAGCGATCGCGGTGCTGCGAGACGCCTGCGCCGAGCAGGGATATCACCTCGTCAACCACGTGGAGAAGCTCGCCGACCTGCTGGCCCGGCACGATCCGGACGGGCTGCGCGAGCTCGCCGCCGGGGAGGGAGGGTGGACAGCAGCCCAGCGGCTGGCGGTCCACCTCGAGGAGCAGGGCCGCGTCGACGAGGCCGTGGAGGTTCTCCGGCGGCGGGGCCTGGTGGGACAGCTGGGTGAACTCCTCGCCCGGCACGGTCGCGCCGACGAGGCGATCGAGGTGCTCCGCCCGGGCGGAGTCAATGGCGCCGACCACCTGCCGGTGCTGTGCCGGCTGCTCGCCGACCAGGACCGTTTCGACGAGGCCCTCGCCATCGTCGACGCGCTGCTCGAACGTACCGGCGGTGCCGGCCACGACCTCATCGGGCAGCGGCTGTCGATGCTCTCGGCACACGGACGGCGCGCACAGGCCATCGCGGAGACGCCGACCGACGACTGGTTCGCCCGCTCATGGGTCGCCGAGATGATGGTGGAGGAGGGACGGCTCGACGACGCGGTCGAGCTGCTCCGGCCACACCGGAGAGACGAGGGTGAGGGCCTCGCGCTGGCCTGCCTGCTGATCCGGCAGGGCCGCGCCGAGGAGGCGATCGCCGTGGCCCGCGTCCGCGAATGCTCCGAACCGCCCCGATACGATCCGCGATTCTCCGACCCACCGTTCTGACGCCGGACCGGCGTGGGCGGGCGCACCCGCCCCCGTCGTTTCTGATGTTGGGCCGGCGCCCGCAGCTATCCGCCGTTCTCGCGTCGGCCGCGATCCGCCGTTCTGGCTGCGATCCGCCGTTCTGGCTGCGATCCGCCGTTCTGGCGGCGGGTCGCCAAGGGGCGGCGGGTCGCCAAGAGGCGGAGGGTCGCCAAGAGGCGGAGGGTCGCCGGGCGGCCCTCAGCGGAGGTGGCGCAGGATCGCCGCGCGGAGCGGGTCGTGCTGGGGGCCGAGTGCGGTCGCCGGGTCCGACCATCGGGCGGCGGGGTGGAGCCAGACCGGGCGGCCGACGATGTCCGGGGGCTCCCACTCGTAGCGGGGCCAGATGTGGGCGTGCAGGTACGGGTCGGTGTTGCCGAGAATCTCCAGGTTGATGCGCCGGAAAGCCGGGTCGAGCCCGGCGCAGGCGCGTTCCACCGCTTCGCCGAGGCGCTCCATGCTGTCAAGGAAGGCGAGCCGCTCCGGCCGCGCCAGGTCGGAGAGACGTTCCACCCTCGGGTTGTCGGTGAGCAGCACGCAGTAGCCGGGCAGCCATTGCACGTCGCCGATCACCGCGAAGCCGCCGGGCAGCCGGGTGAGGACGGCCGGGTTCTCACCGCGCAGCGCCGATCCGATCCGGTCTTTCCGCCAATCGTCCACCCCATAAGGCTAGCCTCCTAGGACGGCGTAGGGGAGGTGGGTGGCATTGCGCTGCCCGTTCCGGGCTTCGTGGGCTGACGCCCGCACCGCTGTTGCGGTTCGCCGGGAGGGGACTAGATTGCGGCTAAGGTGATCGATGACCCTGGATGGCTGTCATGTTCGAACAGTTCCAGATCGTGACTGACCCGGTGGCCGACTCCGTCGCGCTGTCCGCGATCTTCGCGGCTCTTCCGCTGTTGACGCTGTTCGTGCTGCTCGGTGTGCTGCGCATGCGCGCCTGGCTGGCCGGGCTCATCTCGCTCGGGGTGTCGCTCGTGGTGGCCGTCGCCGTCTATTCGATGCCGGCCGGGCAGGCGCTGCTGTCGGCGACGGAGGGGGCGGCGTTCGGGTTCTTCCCGATCCTGTGGATCGTCATCAACGCGATCTGGGTCTACAACCTGACCGTGGTCAGCGGGCACTTCGACGTGCTGCGCCGGTCGATGGAGCGGGTCAGCCCCGACATGCGGATCCAGGCGATCATCGTGGCGTTCTGTTTCGGGGCGTTGCTGGAGGCGCTGGCCGGGTTCGGCACACCGGTGGCGGTGACCGTGGTGATGCTGATGGCGCTCGGGTTCCGGCCGTTGCGGGCCGCCGCGGTGGCGCTGATCGCGAACACGGCGCCGGTCGCCTACGGGGCGCTGGCCACCCCGATCGTCACGCTCGGCACGGTGACGTCCGGTGCGGTGGCCGACCCGCGGCTGAACACCGACACGCTCGGCGCCATGGTCGGCCGGCAGACCCCGATCCTCGCGGTCGTCGTACCGCTGGTGCTGGTGGCCGTGGTCGACGGGCGCCGTGGTGTCCGGCAGACCTGGCCGGCCGCGATCGTCGCGGGGGTGACGTTCGGTGTCGGGCAGTTCATCGCCTCGAACTACATCTCGGTGCCGCTCACCGACATCGTGGCGGCGCTGGTGTCGGCGGCCGCGGTGGTGCTTCTGCTGCGGGTGTGGCGGCCGTCGGAGTCGCCGGACCTGCATGCCGACGCCTCGGAGGGCGGCCCGGATCGCCTGGGCTCGAAGAAGACGACCGGTGTGCCCGCGCGCGGATCAACCGACGACCCGGCCGGCGGCGGGCACACCACGGCCGGCGCGGGTGAAGAAGAGACGCCACCGGGCGGCGCTGGGGCGACGGCCGCAGCGGGTGGCGAAGTGGCGCCGCCTGGCGGTACACGCGTGCCTGCCGGCGCGGGTGCCGAGGTGGCGCCGCCGGGTGATGCGGGTGCCGAGGTGGCGCCGCCGGGTGATGCGCGGTTGCCTGCCGGCGCGGGTGCCGAGGTGGCGCCGCCGGGCGGTACGCGGGTGCCTGCCGGCGCGGGTGGCGAAGCGGCGCCACCTGGCGGTACGAGGGCGCCTGCCGGTGGTGGAGGAGCCCCGGCGGGCGGGGCGCGGGTGCCTGCCGGGGCGGTGACGGCGACGGAGGTGCGGCGGGATCCGCCGGGTGAGGTGCTGCGGGCCTACGCCCCCTACCTGATCATTATTGCGATCTTCTCGATCGCGAACCTGGGCCCGGTCAAGGAGGCGCTGTCCGAGGAGCCGTGGACGGTCGTCTTCCCGTGGCCGGGTCTGGATGTGCTGGGTGCGAACGGCGAGCCGCTGGCGTCGACGAACTTCACGTTCGGGTGGCTGCCGGCGGCCGGGACGCTGATGATTCTGGCGGGGGTCCTGACGGCGCTGGTGTTGCGGATCCGGCCGGGTGCGGCGGTGCGGGCCTACGGGCGTACGTATGTGGAGCTCAGGCATGCGATCGTGACGGTGATGGCGGTGCTGGCTCTCGCGTACGTCTTGAATCAGTCGGGCCAGACCGCGACGTTGGGTGAGTTCTTCGCGCAGGCGGGCGTGGTGTTCGTGTTCCTGTCGTCGATCCTGGGGTGGATCGGTGTGGCGGTGACGGGTTCGGACACGTCGTCGAATGCGCTGTTCGGGGCGTTGCAGGTGCAGACGGCGGTGCAGGCGGGCCTGGATCCGGTGCTGCTGGCGGCGGCGAACTCGTCCGGTGGCGTGCTCGGGAAGATGATCAGTCCGCAGAACCTGGCGATCGCGGCGTCGGCGGTGGGGATGGCGGGCAAGGAGGGCGACATCTTCCGGCGGGTGGTCGGCTGGAGTCTGGTGCTGTTGCTGTTCATGTGTGTGCTGGTGACGCTGCAGGGCACCCCGGTGCTCGACTGGATGGTGCCGAGATAGGGATTGGATGGTGCCGGGATAGAGCGTGAGTGGGAGTGGCGGCAGGCCGGTCTGAGGCAGTTTCAGCCGGTCAGGTGCCGGGTGGTGGAGCATCGGGGCCGGTTCGGCGTGGATGTGGAGATCATCGATCCGGTGGCCGGCTTTCCGGCGTTCATCGATTTCGTGTTGCTGCCGGGGGCCGGTTTCCCGCCGGTGGGCGCGGAGCTGGACGCGGTGACGGTCGACTTCATGCCGTGGGGCGAGTTGCGGCTGGACGCCAAGAATCGGTGAACCGGCCGGGGCTGACGCCGAGGATGCGTTTGAAGTGCCGGTTCAGGTGGGGCTGGTCGTGGAAGCCGCTGTCGGCGGCGACGGCGCGCAGTGGCCGCCCGGTGAGGATGAGGCGGCGGGCCAGGTCGACGCGGCGGGAGATCAGGTACTGGTGCGGTGACATGCCGAACTCGGCACGGAACGAGCGGACCAGGTGTGCCGGGTCGAAGTGCAGGACGTCGGCGGCGGTGCGCAGAGGCAGTCCGTCGACGATGTGTTCCTCGAGCAGGTCGCGCAGGGCGTGCGCGGCGGCGCGGCTGTTCGGCCGGCCTTCGGCCGGATCCCCGAGGTGGGTGCGCAGGCGGGCGAGGGCGAGGGCGAGCAGGCCGTCGGCGGCTGGCTCTTCTCCGGGGGTACGGAGGAGGCGGTGTATGTGTGACACCGCCCGGTGCAGGTCGCGGTCGGCGATGGTGGGGGTGTCGACGGTGGTCCCGGAGGTGGTCGGTGAGCCGTACGCGGACGCCGACGGGGTGGGCTATCCGCCGATGTTCCGCCAGCCGGTGCTGGTGTTCCAGGGCGGCAAGGAGGTGCTGGCGGCGGCGCACGGGCGGGCGCTGTCGCGCGACGGGGTGGTGATGTCGGTGTTCACGTCGGATCTGTTCGCGACGGGGCACGACGCGGCGAACCGGGCGGCGGTCCGCGCGGTGCGAACCGCCGATCTGGATCTGGTGGGCCTGGCCGTGTACGGGCCGCGGAACGGGGTGGACCGGATCGTCAAGGGTGCGTCGATGCATCCGTGAAGCCGTAGTGGGTGGTTTCCGTCTCCGGCCGTCGTGGTGCGGCCGGGGGCGGTCCGTCTTCGACCGGGTAGCCGAGGCGGACGACCAGGTAGGGGTGGCCGGTGGTGCCGATCAGGGTGGCGAGGATGGAGCGGGGCCAGGGTGCTTCGACGAGTTCGCTCATCGGGGAGCAGGCGACGCCGCGGACGGTGGCGGTGAGCAGCAGGGCGGAGAGGGCTTCGCCGGCCCGCAGCCAGTCGGCGGGGTCGTCGCTGTGCAGGACGACGTAGCGGGCGCCGATGTCGGCGGCGTCGCTGGAGACGGTGAAGCCGGCGGCGAGGTCGGGGGCGAAGTCGCGCAGGGGGACGCGGCGCAGGGTGCCGGCGGCGGTGGTGGCGGCCGGTACGCCGTCGCCCGAGCTGTCCGGGCGGTGGGTCCATTCGCTGACTTCGGCGCGGACCTCGGGGCGGTGGGCGGCGTCGGAGGCGGCCCGGGAGGTGGCGGCGGCGAGCAGGGGCAGCTCGTCGCGGCGTACCGGGCGAAGTTTGAGGCCTTGCGCGGCGACGGCTTTGCGCAGGTCGGCGATGATCTCGTCGCCGGGGGATTGGGAGCCGAAGGCCCGCCGGTCGGTGCGCCGGTGGTTGATGGCGGCGGCGAGGTCGGCGTGGCGGGGTGTGGCGGGTCCCCCGAGGGTGAGGCGGGCGACGGGGTCGGTTCCGCGTTCGACGGTGACCTGCCAGCCTTGCGCCTGGATGGCGACGGTCGCGTGGTGCAGGGCGGCGCCGCAGCTGAGCAGCATCAGGTGGTGGTCGGGGTCGAGGTACGGCAGTGCCCGGGTGGTGTCGAGGCGCAGTTCGGCGGTGTGCCGGCCGATGTGCCATTGCCAGGGCTGGGTGTTGAGGATCGACGGCGCGTGCCGGGCCAGGCGCGCGGCGTGTGCGAGGACTGCCGTACGGGACGTCATGGTCTCAGGGTGGGCCTTCCGGTGTGGTGGGGGCAGGGCCGTTGGTCCCGTCCGCATTTCGTGTCGCCGGTGTGCCGTGGTGGCGCTCACGGTGCTGGGGCTGCCGGTGGCGGCGCTGGTGGTGTGGGTGCTGGCGCGGCGGGGACGGGCGTGGCCGACGGCGCTGGCCGAGGTGGGCGTGGTCTACGGGACGGTGCCGGGGGTGTGGATGATCATGCTGCCGGGCAGCCGGGCCGGTTCGGTGCCCGGGCGGGTGAGCCTGGTGCCGCTGCGGGATTTGGTGACGATCTTCGGGGGCCCGGCGGTCACGGTGTCCGTGCAGGTGGTGGCGAATCTGCTGGTGTTCGCGGCGTTCGGGTTCTTCGGGCCGTTGCGGTTCGCGGCGTTGCGGTCGGTGCCGCGGGTGCTGGTGATCGCGGCGGTCTGGTCGGCGTCGCTGGAGGCCGCCCAGTACGTGTTGCGCCTGGACCGGGTGTCGTCGGTGGACGACGTGCTGCTCAACGCGGCCGGGGCCGGGCTGGCCGCGATGCTGTCCCGGCGCTGGTGGGCTCACAGTGACGCGAGCCAGGGGTGGCCGGGATGGACCCGGGTCAGCAGGGCGGACAGGGTGTCGCGTTGAGCACGGGCGAGCAGTGGCCGGGTGCGGTCGAAGTCGGCCTGGTCCTTGGGGCGGGTGTGTTTGGCCTTGAACAGCAGGACGAGATCGGGGCGCAGGTAGGGGATGCCGTCGGCGGTGTGCTGGATGATCTCGGGGTAGGGCAGGCGGATCGTGCTGTCGCGGCGGCAGATCCATGTCGGTCCGTCGTGCGGTTCGCGGAAGACGTCGATGAGGTAGTCGCCGGTCGCCGGGTCGCGGAACCAGGTCTGGTGGGTGGCGGCGAGGGCTTGCGGTGACGCCGATTCCCAGATGCGGGCGTCGCCGACTGCGTCGGCGGCCAGTCCGGCGAACCGTGCCCGGATCTCCGGGAAGCGGGCGGCCGGCACGCCGATCTCGATGTCGTGGTGGTCGCGGGTCTGCTCGCCCTGGAACAGGTCCAGTGCCCAGCCTGCCGCGACATACCACGGCGTGGCGGCCCCGGCCAGGCGGTGGGCCACCTCGGCGGGTGTCCAGCAGCGGGCCCAGCGGGCTTCGAGGGCGGGGAGCTCGCCGGGCGGGACGTTGATCGCGCCGTCGGGTGGTTCGCCGTTCACCCGTCGACCGTACCGGCGGTTCTCGGTCGCCGGGCCACCGATCTGCGCCCGGCGGGCGCGGCACGGGCGTGCGCGGGCAGGTGATCGCGTGGCACGGGCGGGACGGTCCCGGTTTCGGCGGGGGCGGCGTACGCCGTACCGGAAATGGGGTTGATCTAGCGGTTGAGCCAGCGCAGAGGGTCGCTGAGGATGTCGTGGATGACGGAGCGGGCGGCGCCGATGGCGGGGGCTTCGGGGCCGTAGGCGGCGACTTCGACGGTGGGGCGGGCCCAGGGGGCGCCGAGGAACTGGGTGGCGACCTCGCGTTCGACTTCGGGGGCGATCCAGGGGGCGAGGTCGCGGTAGATGCCGCCGAGCACGACGTGGCCGAGGTCGAGCAGGTTGAGGCAGCCGGCGAGGGTGGCGCCGAGGACTTCGCCGGCGCGGGTGAGCGCGGCCAGGGTGGCGGGGTCGCCGGTGCGGGCGCGGTCGGCGATGAGTGCGACGGTGGGGCGTACGCCGAGGCTGGTGCCGGGGTCGGAGCTGACGCCGGCGGCGCGCAGGATCGCTTCCTGGCCGGCGTAACGCTCCAGGCAGCCGCGGCGCCCGCAGGGGCAGGCGGGGCCGTCGCGGTCGACGGTGAGGTGGCCGATCTCGCCGGACCAGCCGTGGGTGCCGCGGTAGAGGCGGCCGTCGAGGACGATGCCGGCGCCGACGCCGATCTGGCCGCTCACGTAGAGGTAGCTGGCGCGGTCGTGCAGCAGCGTGGCTTCGGAGAGGGCGGCGAAGTTGGCTTCGTTGTCGAGCAGGCCGTGGACGTCGCCGGGCAGGACCTCGGTGACGTCGAGGTCGCGCCAGCCGAGGTTGGGGGCGAGGGTGACGGTGGCGCGGGTGCGGTCGACGATGCCGGGGACGGCGACGGCGCTGCCGGAGAGGGTGAGGCCGCTGGTCGCGGCGGCGGTGCGGGCGGTGTGGGCGAGGGTGGCGATCCGGTGCCGGATGCCGGTGTTGGTGTGTCCGCGCTGGTCTTCGGCGACGACGTGTTTGTAGCGGACGGCGCCGGTGAGGTCGACGACGCAGACGGCGGTGTAGTCGACGTTGACGTCGACGCCGAGTCCGGCGGGGCCGTCGTCGCGCAGGGCGAGGGCGGTGCCGGGGCGGCCGGCGCGGTTGCGGGTGGTGGCGCCGGTCTCTTTCACCAGACCGCCGTTGATCAGCTCGTCGATGAGGCTGGAGGCTGTGGACCGGTTGAGGCCGGTGCGGGCCGCGATGCCGGCCCGGGAGATCTGCCCGGAGGCTTCGGCGACGTGGCGCAGCGCCAGTGACAGGTGGGCGGCGCGTGGGTTGACCGCGGATGTGTCGTGACGGTGGCGGACGGTTCCGGCATGCATCGCGGTTCCTCTCACGCGTCGTGCAGACACCATAGCGGTCCGTGTACTCAACTACCCCACGCAATTATGTATCCAGGCGCAACAAATGCGATGGTCACCCAGGGTGAGGACCAACGGCCCTTAAGCACCCATTTCTCACGGAGAGTGTTACGCAGCCGTTACGGACCCCCACGTGAAAGTCCTTCTCCGGACCCGTATGTTGTGCCCAGCAACAAATCGAAGCTTCGGCGGCCCGCTGATTTCACGGGCCCGATAGAAAGGAGACGACGAGGTGTCCAAGAACTTCCGGGTCCTCGCGTCCGTCGCCCTCGCCGCCTCGCTGGCCGCGACCTCCGCTTGCAGCAACACCCGTGACGAGGAGGCCTCGTCCTCCTCCGCCTCGAACCTGATCGGCATCGCGATGCCGCAGAAGAGCCTCGAGCGCTGGAACAAGGACGGGTCGCACCTCGACAAGATCCTGAAGGACGCCGGCTACGAGACCTCGCTGCAGCACGCCGACAGCGTCGAGCAGCAGATTACTCAGATCCAGAACATGATCAACCAGAACCCGAAGGTTCTGGTCGTCGCCTCCATCGACGGCACCGCGCTGGCCCCGGCGCTGGAGAAGGCCGCCGAGAAGAAGGTCAAGGTCATCGCCTACGACCGGCTGATCAACTCGACGCCGAACGTCGACTACTACGCGACGTTCGACAACTACCAGGTCGGCAAGCTCCAGGGCGAGTTCATCGTCGAGAAGCTGGGCCTCAAGGACGGCAAGGGCCCGTTCAACCTGGAGCCCTTCGCCGGCTCGGCCGACGACAACAACGCCAAGTTCTTCTTCTCCGGCGCCTGGGACGTGCTCAAGCCGTACGTCGAGAGCGGCAAGCTCGTCGTCCCGTCCGGCAAGAAGCCGGCCAGCAACGAAGAGTGGACCAAGGTTTCGATCCAGGGCTGGAAGACCGAGACCGCGCAGTCCGAGATGGACAACCGCCTGAACTCGTTCTACACCGGCGGCAAGAAGGTCAACGTCATCCTCTCCCCGAACGACTCGCTCGCCCTGGGCATCGCGCAGTCGCTGGAGTCCAAGGGCTACAAGCCGGGCGCGGACTACCCGATCATCACCGGTCAGGACGCCGACCTGGCGAACACCAAGAACATCCTCGCCGACAAGCAGGCGATGACCGTCTGGAAGGACACCCGCAGCCTGGGTGACCAGGTCGCCAAGATGATCGACGCCATCGTCAAGGGCGGCACCGTCGAGACCAACGACACCGAGACCTACAACAACGGTGTCAAGGTCGTCCCGTCGTACCTGCTCCCGCCGGTCGTCGTCACCAAGGCCGACGTCAAGACCAAGCTGGTCGACTCCGGCTTCTACACCGCCGACAAGCTCGGCCTGTAAGTCGCGTATCCGGCCAGGCCTGCGTTCCCGGAAGGCCTGGCCGGTCCTTCTCCGACCTAGAGCAAGCGAGTTGTGCGATGGCCAACGACACCACCCCGATCCTGGAGATGCGGGGGATCACCAAGACCTTCCCGGGCGTCAAGGCGCTCTCGGACGTCACCCTCAGCGTCGCCCGCGGGGAGGTCCACGCCATTTGCGGTGAGAACGGCGCGGGCAAGTCCACCCTGATGAAGGTGCTGTCGGGTGTGTACCCGTACGGCAGCTACGAAGGTGACATCGTCTACGAAGGCGAGACCTGCAAGTTCAAGACGACCCGCGACTCCGAGGAGCGCGGCATCGTCATCATCCACCAGGAGCTGGCGCTCAGCCCCTACCTGTCGATCGCCGAGAACATCTTCCTCGGCAACGAACGGGCCAAGGGCGGCGTCATCAACTGGGCCCAGACCAACAAGCAGGCCGCCGACCTGCTGGCCCGGGTCGGGCTGGACGAATCCCCCGATACCAAGATCCAGGACATCGGGGTCGGCAAGCAGCAGCTCGTGGAGATCGCCAAGGCGCTGTCCAAGCGGGTGAAGCTGCTCATCCTCGACGAGCCCACCGCGGCGCTCAACGACGAGGACTCCGCCCACCTGCTGGACCTGATCCGTCAGCTCCGGGACCAGGGGATCACGGCGATCATCATCTCGCACAAGCTCAACGAGATCGCCGCGATCGCCGACAGCACGACGATCATCCGCGACGGTCAGAGCATCGAGACCCTCGACATGCACGGCGCCGAGCCGGTCTCCGAGGAGCGCATCATCCGCTCCATGGTGGGCCGCTCGCTGGAGAACCGGTACCCGGCGCACACCCCGAACATCGGCGAGGAGGTGCTGCGGATCGAGGACTGGACCGTGCACCACCCCACCGACCACAGCCGGATCATCGTCGAGAACGCCGCTCTTAGCGTGCGCAGCGGCGAGATCGTCGGCATCGCCGGGCTGATGGGCGCCGGCCGCACCGAACTGGCGATGAGCGTCTTCGGCCGCAGCTACGGCTCCAACATCAACGGCAAGCTGTTCCTGCACGGCAAGCAGGTGTCGATCAAGACCGTCGACGCGGCCATCGACCACGGCATCGCCTACGCCACCGAGGACCGCAAGCACTACGGCCTCAACCTGATCGACGACATCAAGCGCAACACCTCGGCCGCGCAGCTCAAGCGCATCACCAAGGGCGGCGTGGTCGACGCCGGCCGCGAGACCGTGATGGCCGAGCAGTTCCGCAAGGACATGAAGACCAAGGCCAACAGCGTGGACGTGGTCGTCGGCAAGCTGTCCGGCGGCAACCAGCAGAAGGTCGTCCTCGCCAAGTGGCTCTTCGCCCAGCCCGAGGTGCTGATCCTCGACGAGCCCACCCGCGGCATCGACGTCGGCGCCAAGTACGAGATCTACGAGATCATCAACAAGCTCGCGGACTCCGGTAAAGCCGTCATCGTGATCTCCTCGGAGCTGCCCGAGCTGCTCGGCATCTGCGACCGGATCTACGCGATGAGCCAGGGCCGGATCACCGGGCAACTTCCCCGCGCCGAGGCCAGCCAGGAGAGCCTCATGCGCTACATGACCATGGAGAAGAGCGGAGCAACGCGGTGAGCGCCACCACCACGCTCGAGCAGCCGAAGGCACAGCCCGAGCCCCCTAAGAAGAACGACGGTGGGTCGCTCAAGGCCTACCTGGGTCAGAACATCCAGCAGTACGGCATGATCGCGGCGCTGCTCGTGATCGTCGCGATCTTCCAGGTCACGACCGACGGGCTGATGCTCAACCCGGACAACATCGCCGCGCTGATCCAGCAGAACGCGTACGTGTTCATCCTGACCATCGGCATGGTCATGGTCATCGTGGCCGGGCACATCGACCTGTCGGTCGGCTCCGTGGTCGCGTTCGTCGGCGGCATCTGCGCCGTCCTGATCACCGACTTCGAGCTGTCGTGGCCGGTCGCGGTCGCCGTCTCCATCCTGATCGGTGGCCTGGTCGGCTGCTGGCAGGGCTTCTGGGTCGCCTACGCCGGCATCCCCGCCTTCATCGTCACCCTCGGCGGCATGCTGCTGTTCCGCGGCCTGGCCATCGTCGTGCTCGACACGACCGTCGCCGGCCTCCCGGCCGGCTTCAACGACATCAGCAACGGCTCGCTGCCCGCGGCGCTGGGTTACCTCGGCAACCTCGACGGCATCACCGTCTTCATCGGTGTCTTCGCCGTCGTCGGCCTGTCGCTCGCCCAGCTGCGGACCCGCCGTGAGCTGACCAAGCTGGAACTGCACACCGAGCCGTTCGCCGCTTTCGTCGGCAAGCTGGTCCTGTCGGCCGTCGCCATCGGCGCCATCACCTACCTGCTGGCGTCCAGCGCCGGCGGCACCCCGATCGTGCTGATCATCGTCGGCCTGCTGGTGCTGGTCTACACGTTCCTGATGAACAACACGATCTTCGGCCGGCACATCTACGCGATGGGCGGCAACCTGCCCGCCGCCATGCTCAGCGGTGTGAAGACCAAGCGGGTCAACTTCCTGATCTTCGTGAACATGGGCCTGCTCGCCGGTGTCGCCGCGGTCGTCACCACCTCCCGGGCCGGTGCCGGCATCGCCGCCGCCGGTACCAACTACGAGCTGGACGCCATCGCCGCGGCCTTCATCGGCGGAACCTCCGTCAACGGTGGCATCGGCAAGATCACCGGCGCGATCATCGGTGCCCTGATCATGGGCGTGCTCAACATGGGCCTGTCCATCATGGGCACCGACCCCGCCTACCAGCAGGTGATCAAGGGCCTCGTCCTGATCGCCGCCGTCGCGCTCGACATCCAGAACAAGCGCCGCGGCAAGTAGAGACCTTTCTGGGGGTTGCGGCGCCGACCGGTGGACAGACCGGGCGGCGCCGCTCTCTGCTTTTCGTCACCGTACCGGCCCAGGCATCGGCTGGACGTTCCCGCCGTCGTGCTCAGGCCGCCAGCGGCGTGCCGGGAAACCCGTGTGTGGAGTTGGGGCGCGAATCGCGCCCCAAC
>NZ_JBFAMR010000122.1:0-14335 GCF_040656595.1 Actinoplanes sp. NPDC049802 | reverse complement strand
TCGAGCAACGAAGATGGCAGCGCAGGCACGGGACTCCATCGGTTACGAAGCGTAGAGAACTCCGATGATCAATGGACCCGTGCCTGTTTGCTGCCAGCAGGTACCCGCCTGTCCGGATCTTGGACCTATCGCCGGTCGGTCTTAGGTGACGGCACATCCCGCCGACGGTTCGCGCACCGCTAATCGATTTCACATTTCCCGGCCGCCTGCCGTTGAATGCGGAAGCAACCGACCACATTCACCCTGTTCAGGGGCCAATCGTCAGGCTCACGACCGTTCACCGAGGCCCGCCGTGGCCCCCAGCCCCCCAATGGCTAGGGCGTTGTGAACCCCGCTTGGCAGCTCCGACAGCGGCCACTCCGCTGGCGAAGGTCGACCTCGTTGACCTTCCAACCGCGATATCAGCTGGTAGGCGGTCCGATGCTCTAACCGGTTGCCGATAGAGGCCATGCCTTCGGAAGCGGTGTCGAGGTCTTGCGTGTTTTGCACTTTACAACGCTTCACGAAGGAGAACGGGACTGACTACGGCGAAGCTCGGGCCGCGGTGGCCTCCTCGGCGACGGTCGACGGCGCGTACACGTACCACGGCAGTTTCCGGCCGTTGGATCAGTACATGTCGCGGGACATCACCCTCTGGGAGGACGGCGGCACCGCCTACATGATCTCGGCGGCCGACGAGAAACCGGGACCTGCAGATCTACCGCCTCACCAGCGACTACCTGCAGATCTCCGCGCTGGTCGGCAACTTCTGGGACAACGCGACCCGGGAGGCGCCGGCCATGTTCAAACGCAACGGCGTCTACTTCCTGCTCACCTCGGGCACGTCCGGATGGAACCCGAACCAGGCGAAATACGCCACCGCCACGAGCATCAGCGGACCCTGGTCCGGCTGGACGAACGTCGGCGACTCCACCACCTTCGGGTCACAGCCCGCCTACGTCCTCCCGGTTCAAGGCACCTCCGGCACCGGCTACCTGTACCTCGGCGACCGGTGGGCGGGCGCCTGGGGCGGCCCGGTCAACGACTCCCGCTACGTGTGGCTGCCGATCACCTTCCCGTCGAACACGTCGATGTCGCTGTCCTGGTATCCCACGATCACCGTCGACGCGGCCGCCGGAACGGTCACCGGCAACCCGGCCACCTACCACCGGATCACGAACCGCAACAGCGGCAAGGTGATGGACGTGGTCAGCGCCTCGACGGCCAACAGCGCCGAGATCAAGCAGTACACCTGGAACAGCGGCGGAAACCAGCGCTTCGAGTTCCGCGACGCCGGGAACGGCTATTTCCAGATCGTCGCCCAGCACAGCGGCAAATGCCTCGACGTCGCCTCGTCCTCCACCGCGGACGGTGCCAACATCATCCAGTACACCTGCGGAAACGGCGCCAACCAGCAATGGCAGTGGGCGGCGGCCGGCAGCTATCACCAGATCAAGGCGCGGCACAGCGGAAAATGCCTGGACGTGGTCTCGGCCAACACCGCCGACGGCGCCGACATCCAGCAGTACACCTGCGGAACCGGCACCAACCAGCAATGGTCGAGAACAACCTCATAAACCATTCGAGGGTACGGGTGAAGCCGTCCCGCCGACGCCCACCGCGCCCGGCCACCGCACCACGGCGGGCCGGGTCCGGATGGCATGATCGGCCGTCGTCGACCCTGGAGGGGTCAGCCCTGGAGGGGTCAGGCCCTGGAGCGTCTGCGCCAGAGGACCACGGCGGTGATCGCGCCGACGGCGAGGGCGATCAGCGCCCACGGGCTGGCCGCGGCCGCCTCGGGGACCGGCAGCACGGCCGGGGCGTCGTCGATGTCGTCGAGGTCGTCGATGTCGGTCATGGCGACGACCTTAGTCCCCCGGGCCGGGATCCGGTGGCCTGTTCGGACGGCAGCGGAAGACGTGTGGCGTCGTCGGCGTACTTGATGAGCAGCCGGGCGAACTCAGCCGCTCGGCCCTCGGCCAGTCGCGGGTGATGTATTCGAAGGCCTGCCGGTGCTGGTCACGGAAGTGCTGGAGGAGCGCGGCGCGCTCGCCGGGCAGCTGGATGACGGTGCGGCCGGTGGGCGCGCGGACCGGGCCCACCGGCCGGGCCAGAGCCGCGCCGCCGGGCCGTCACCGGCCGGGTGGTCGCGCCGGGGCCACCACGGAAACGGCCGTACGCGTACCGGAAAAGGAGGCTGAGGCGACCGTCCTGGATGGATGGTGGCGGGTTGGTGTTAGCGTCCGGATGACCGGGAGTCCGACGAGGGTTACGGAGCGCCGATGCTGGAGGTCCTGGCCGCCGAGGCCGTCCGCGTGATGACGCCCGGGGTCGCGGCCGCCACCGGGTACGGGGCCCGGCGCATCCTGCGACTGGTGCGCGGTCGGTCGTCGCGGCCGCCGAGCGATCGGGCCGCGCTGCAGGCGTGGATCCTGCGGCAGGCCCGGGAGGACGAGACGTTCGCCGCACAGCTCGCCCAGGAGCTGGTGGCGGTCGACACCGTGGACGCGATCGCGGTGCTGGCGCCGGCCATGTTCGCCGACCGGGCGGAGATCCGGGAGCGCATCCAGGGGCCGGGACTGTGGGTGATCGCCGGTGCGCGCGGGTCGGGGAAGACGGCGCTGGCCCGCCAGGTGGCCTATGACCTGCGCGACCGGGTGAACGCCTGCGCCGAGGTGGATCTCGACGGCTTCCGCGACGGCGAGTCGCTGCGGCTCATCGAGGTGCAGCAGGCGGTGCTGCGGCAGCTCGGCGTGCCGCACGTGGACGACACGGCTCCGGTCGTCGGCGACCAGTACCGGCGGGCGCTGCGGCACCGGAAGTTCACGCTGGTGCTCGACAACGTGATCGGCGAAGGCGAGGCGAACGCCCTGGCCCACCCGTGGGAGCACGCCACCGTCCTGGTCACCACCCGCGTGCTCGGCCAGGATCTGCGGGTGTGGAACACCGGCGACACCATCGTGCTCGCCGGTGTCGACGACGACGGGGCGCGCGAGATCCTGGCGGCCCGCTGCGGCGAGGCGATGCTCGCGGCCGAACCGCGGGCGACCCGGGAGCTGATCCGCCTCTGTGACGGGCTGCCGACCGTCCTGGCGCAGGCCGGCGCCCGGCTGGCCCGGCGCCACGGCCGCCCGGACGCGGTCGCCGAACTGGCCGAACAGCTCACCGGCGCCCAGGGGCCACTGGTGGACGACCTGATCCGGCGCAGCGTCGCGGAGCTGCCGGTGGACGGTCTGGAGTTCGTCGTCGGGCATCCCGGCACCGACATCACCGACGCCGGAGTGTCCGCGCTGCTCGGCCGGCCCGGCGACGACCTGGTCGACGCGCTGATCGACGCGGCTCTGATGTTCCGTGGGCCGGGCGGGCGGTTGAGCCTGCTCTGGTCGGTGCGCCGCTCGGTGACCGCCGACGACACCGGATTTCTGCGCTTCCTCGGCTGGTTCCGCGACATGGCCGGGGCCGCCGACCTGGCCATGGATCCGGCCGGAGTGACCGACCGGGCGCGGCACGGGCGGCTGCGGCGCTACCCGGCGCCGCCGGAGCTGCCCTGGCCGGAACGGCGGCTACGGCCGGCCGACTGGCTGCAGAACGAGGCACACATCGTGCTCGACCTGCTGCGGGAGGCCCACCATCGCGGCCACCACGTCGAGGTCGTCCAGATCTGCGGGGCCTTGGAGGCGCTGCTCACCGTCCGCGGGCATCACCTGGTCTGCCTGGCCGCCAACGAGTGGGGCATCGCCAGTGCGGAGGCGCTCGGCTGGCGGCCCGCGGCCGCCCGGCTGCACGCGTTGCAGGGGCGCATCCAGATGCTGCTCGGGCATCTCGACCGGGCCGACGTCTCCCTCAGCACGGCCGAGGCACTCGTGGCGCCGCTCGGGGACCGGCAGCTGGAGTCGTCGATCCTGGAGTTCCGGTCCCGGTGGGCGCAGGAGTCGGCGCGGGCCGGGGCAGCCGGGCAGCTCGCCCTCGCCGAGACCGGTCTGCGTACGGCCGTCGCGATCGACCGGGAGCTCGGTGACGGACGGGCGCTGGGGCTGCACCTGCGGATGCTCGCCAACGTGCTGGTCGACGCGGGCCGGGGCGGTGAGGTGCTCGCGCTGCTCGCCGACGCCACCGCGCCGGCCGGGGACACACGCAACCTGGCACGGTTGCATCTCGTCCGGGCCCGGGCCCATCTGGCGCTGCGGGACGCGGCGGCGGCTGCCGAGGATCTGCGGCGGGCCCGGGAGCTGACCACCGGCAGCGGCGCCACCCAGTACGAGCTGGAACTCGCCGACCTGCGTGCCCAGGTGGCGCTGGCGTACGGGGACGTGGAGCAGGCCCGCCGCTGGTGGGGCTGGGTCGCCTACCGCTACTTCCTGGCCGAGCATCCGCGGCAGCGGGAGTTCACGGACCGGCTCAGTGGTCTTCCGCCGACACCGTGACCGTGCGGTCGCCGAGCCGCATCGGCCCGTGCAGCGGTTCGCCGCGCCGTAGCCGGATGTAGGCCCAGGAGGCGAGCACCCACGGGTCGATGGTGGGGTCGTCGCTGTGCAGCGTGGTGGTTCGGCCGTCGCGGGCCCGGATGCGGCAGGTGTGGCCGTCGACGGTGGCCGACAGGTGGGCTCGCGGCCAGCGGTCCAGGTCGGCGCCGCCGATGACGGTCGCGCCTTCGGCCTGGGTGAGGGTGCAGTGTTCGATCCTGGCGACGGTGTGCCGGTAGGACAGGTCGTCATGCGGCGGCCCGTGGCCGGTGTCCGGATATCTCATGAGACAGCCGTTCTCGCCCGCCACCCATGCGCCCACGGTCGGCGTGTGGGTGGCGGGGACGGGCAGTGGCGGGAACTCCGCCGGGTACGACGGTTCCGCCATGTCCATCATCCGGTGGAGCAGCGCCCTCAGCGGGGCCGCGGCATCGATCGGCGGTTCCAGCGTGACCGGCCCGGCCGTGTCGATCCGGGTACGAAGGCCCGCGCCGATCCGGGGACAACGCTCGGCCAGGAGGTCGGCGATCGATCCGGGGACCGTCGTGGCACTCCCTCGCGGGCCCAGAAGCACGGGCACTCCGGCGAGGGCCGCGTATCCGGCCGCCGAACCGTGGTCGGCGATCACACGGTCGGCCGCCAGCAGGGCCGCCTGCCAGTCACTGTCCGGCGACAGCACCCGGACGTTCGCCCGCGCCAGCCACGCGCGCACCTGCCACGGTCCGTGAGCGGCCCAGACGCCCGGATGCAGGACGGCCACGATGCGGTACTCGTCCATGGGCAGTTCCGCGACCAGCCGCTCCGGCAGGTCGGGGGCGGCGCCGAGCAGTGACTCCGGTCCCCACGTCGAGGCGAGCACCACGAGCCGCCGGCCGTCGGCGCCGAACGCCGCCCGGTACGCGTCCCGGCGGTGCCGGCTGGCGTGCATCCGGGACCAGCAGGGGTCGCCGACGACGACCGCCCGGTCCCGGCCTTCGGACATCCACTCCCGCTGCCCGGGATGGGACAGGGCGATCACCCGGTTGTGCTCTTTCAGCCGCCGCGGATCCAGGCCGGCCACGGTCCGGCCGCCCGGGTAGAACTTCTGGAAGCCCAGCCCGTGAGGCAGCACCAAGGTTGGGCCGTCGAGCTCCTCCAGACCGTCGTTCTCGCTGGCCGACAGCACTAGATCGAACCGGGTGCTGCGGGCCCGCTCCCACGGGATCGTCCGTGCCGCGATTCCGGCGATCGCCCGATCGGTGCCGTCACCGAACACCGCGGCGCGCTCGCCGTCCACCGTGAACAGGATCTGCACCCGCCGGTCCGCGACGATCAGCGACACCACGTCCAGCAAGCGGGTCAGCGCCGTGACGGTCCGGACCACCACGAGCACCGTCCGCTCGCAGCGGAAGGTCACCCAATCAGGCCCGGCTCCCGGCTCCCGGCTCCCGGCTCCCGGCTCCCGGCTCCCGGCTCCCGGCTCCCGGCTCCCGGCTCCCGGCTCCCGGCTCCCGGCTCCCGAGGGAGTGTGCCGGCGGGACACGGCGAAGCGGCCCGGAGTCGCCCGATCGGGTCATGATCTTCCGCTCCTGATTCCGTCCGACGCACCCCGACAACCTAGTCGCCACCCCACCCTTGGTGAGTACTCGGCTGACGGGACCCGTTGGAGACCCCGGGCGGCCGGTTGTTTCGCATGCGTCCTATCCGTCCGGGCATGGCCGCCGACTATCCCAACAGGGGCGGAAAGGTGACCATGAAACACGCACGGAGTCGCCGGGGCCGGCACGCGCGCCGGATGCGGCCGGCCACCCGTGTGGCCGTGGCCCTGGCAGCCGTCACCGCCGCCGCGACGGCCACGATGCCGTGGCCGCGACCCACCGAACCGGCCGTGGTGATCCCGTCCGCGCACGGCGTGCCCGCCGCACCGGCCGTCTACGACCGGGACGGTTACCGGCGCGCCCTGGACGAGACATACGGCCGCGGCATCTCCGACGCCGCTTTCGCCGACTTCGAGCGGGTGGCCCGCCGCATCTGCGAATGGGACGGCGAGACGTTCGCCGGCTGGGTGGCGATGAACCTCGACGACGGCACCCTCCCCGACGTCCACCTGGACGTCAGCTACCGCTGTCCCGGCCGGGTGCCGGAGATCGGCGAGACGGTACGCCTGATCGAATGGTCCGCCGACTGTGTGATGCCCGCCGGCACGGCCCCCGAGATCCGCCGGCTGGTCGCCGGCCGCCCCGCCCAGGAGGCCCTCACCTGCGCCCTGCTCACCCACGAGTGACCCCGGGGTATGCCGAACGACATAGGCGGCCGCCACCCGACGCCAGATGTGCGCGCCCAGCCGGCTCGCGAGGCTGGATCCCATGATCGAGCTGCACGAACTGACCAAACGCTACGGCGACCGGACGGCGGTCGACCGGGTCACCGTGACCGTCCCGTCGGGGCGGATCACCGCCCTGCTCGGGCCGAACGGCGCCGGCAAGTCCACGGCCATGCGCATGGTGCTCGGCCTGGACCGGCCGACATCCGGAACCGCGCTGATCGACGGGCGCCGGTACGCCGACCTGCGCAACCCACTACGGCTGGTCGGCGCCCATCTGGACGCCCGCGCCTTCCATCCGCGGCGGACCGGACGGGCCGGCCTGCGAGCGCTGGCCCGCTACAACGGATTCCCGAACGACCGGGTGGAGGCGGTGATCGACGCGGTCGGCATCGGCACGGTCGCCGGTAAACGGGCCGGGACCTACTCGCTCGGGATGGCGCAGCGGCTCGGCATCGCCGGCGCCATGCTCGGCGACCCGGCGACGATCATCCTGGACGAGCCGGTCAACGGCCTCGACGCCGACGGCGTGCGGTGGGTGCGCGGGCTGATGCGGCGGTGGGCGGGCGAGGGGCGCACCGTTCTGGTCTCCAGCCACCTGATGAGCGAGGTGGCCCTGATCGCCGACCGGGTGGTGGTGCTCGGCCGGGGCCGGCTGCTCGCGGACGCGACGGTCGCCGACTTCACCGCCGGCGGGCGTGCCGTCGTCGAGGTGGCGGCCGCCGACGAGGCGTCGTTCCGGCTGCTGGTGGCGGCCCTGGGCGAGCATGCCGAGCCGATCGGTGCGGACCGGCTGCGGGTGCACGGCCTGGCCGCCGCGGCGGTGGGCCGGCGGGCGCAGCGGGCCGGTGCGGTGCTTCGCGAGTTGCGCGCCGACGTGCCGAGCCTGGAGGACGCGTACGTGCGCCTGGTCGAGGACGAGGCCGAGTACGTGGCGGTGACCGCATGAGAGGTGCGCTCACCGCCGAATGGGGCAAGACCTGGTCGCTTCGTTCACCCTGGTTCTGCGTGGTCGCCGCGCCGGCGCTCACCACCGTCATGGCGGCGACGCTGGCCAACGACTTCCGCTACGACATCGGGCAGGGCCGGCTGCCCGCCTCCGCGACCCTGCCCGTGCTGGACCCGTTGACGCAGGCGATGCAGGTCGGCCAGCTCGTCCTGGTGGCGCTGGCGATGCTGACGGTCACCTCCGAGTACGGCACCGGCGTGATCCGGTCCACCCTGCTGGCCCATCCTCGGCGGCGTGACGTGCTGCTCGCCAAGACCGCGGTCGCGGCGGTCACCGGTTTCGTGGCCGGTCTGGCGTCGGCGGCGGCCGGCTGGGCGACCGCCGCGCTGCTGCTCGGCGACCACGCGGCCGGGGGCGAACCGGTCGCGGCGTGCCTGCGGCTGGCCGCGACGGCATCGCTGGCCTGCATGCTGACCGTGGCGGTCGGGTTCCTGCTGCGCAGCGGCGCCGGAACCCTGACGACGATGTTCGTGCTGCTGGTCGGGCTGCAAGTGGTCGATCCGCGGATCGGGCGGTTTCTGCCGGCCGGCGCGGCGGTCGCGTTCATGGCCGGCGACGGCGTACGCCACCTGCTCGTGCTGGCGGGCTGGACCGTCGCCGTCCTGTCGGTGGCGGGTGCCGTGCTGGCCCGCCGCGATGCATAGGGTGACGGTATGCATGGGTGGGGCCAGTGGTACGCCCTGGCGGCCGTGGCCGTGGCCGCCGGCTGCTGTCTCTGCGGGCGGCGTGACCGGCTCTGGGCGGTGATCGCGCTGCTGGGGGCGGTGGAGGTGGCGTCCGCGGTCGCCGTCGCCCACACCCAGGACACCCTGTCGTGGCTGGTCGACCAGGTCGTCGTGGTGCTCGCCGTGTTCGCGGCGCTCATCGGCGCCTACCGCCGGCTGCGTCACGAGTTCGTCGAGCAGGGCTGGGCGCATGCCCGTGACGCGCGCGTCTCCGAGCGGGCCCGGATCGCCGCCGATCTGCACGACACGCTGGGTCATGACCTCGCGCTGCTGTCGCTGCAGGCGGCGGCCATCCAGGTGACGGCCCGGGATCCGGAGACCCGGGAACGGGCGGCCGCGGTCCGGGCGGGCTCGGCGGCGGCGATCGAGACCGTACGCCGGATCGTGGATCTCCTGGACGTCCAGGATGACACCGACCCCGCGACGGTGCTCGGCAAGGCACGGGAGGCCGGGATGATCCTGGAGGTCCACGGTCCGGTGCGCCGCGAGCCGTTCGTGGCGCGGCTGCTGTCCGAGGCGCTGTCCAACGCCGTCCGGCACGCGCCCGGCGCGGCGGTGACCGTCACCTTCGCCGAGCGGCGGGTGGAGATCGTCAACCCGGTGACGGAGGAGGCCCCCGTGGGTCGGCCGGGCGCCGGTCTGGCGATGCTGTCGGCGCGCCTGGAGAAGGCCGGCGGCTCGCTGACGGCCACGCTCACCGACGGCCGGTTCCGTCTGGCCGCGGAGGTGCCGGCCGGCATGGACGGCGAGCCCGGCCGGCTCGGCGTCGACTACCGTTCGCGCCGCCGTCGTGTCCGGCGGATGCTGGCCGGCACGATCCTGGTTCCCTTCGCGGTGCTGATGGTGGTCGCGACCGGCTTCTACGCCTGGGCGGTCCGCGACGCCTCGATGGAGGACGAAGTGTTCGCCGCTCTGCGGGTCGGCATGCCGGACACGGCCGCGGCGGTTCGGGCCCTTCCCCGGCGGGAGGCGACGATCCGGTGGGGTGGCCGCAGCGAACCGGGATGCCGCTACTACACGGACGGTAACTACCCTCTCGCGTACGGGAACTACGTGGTCTGTTTCTCCGGGCATCGCGTCTCCCGGCTGGACGATCTCACCGGGCGGCATCGATGATCAGGATTCTTGTCGCCGACGATCAACCGCTGGTGCGGGCCGGCCTGACCACCGTGCTGACCTCCGATCCCGACCTCGACGTGGTGGCCGAGGCCGAGGACGGCCGGGCCGCGCTGGCCGCGGTCGAGCAGGTGCGGCCGGACGTGGCGCTGCTCGACATCCGAATGCCGGGCATGGACGGTCTCACCGCGGCCGAGTCGCTGCGGGCGGCGCACCCCGCCCTCCGCGTCATGATCATCACCACGTTCGACGAGGACCGTTACATCGCGCGCGCCCTCGACGCCGGCGTGCACGGGTTCCTGCTCAAGTCCGGCGACCCGTACGAGCTGATCAGCGGAATCAAGGCCGCGATGAACGGGGGCACGGTGCTGGCGCCGCCGGTCGCCCACCGGATCGTCCGGGTGCTGCACGGCGGTGAGCTGCGGGACCGTCTGGCCGCCCGCACCGGAGTGCGGGGCCTCACCCCGCGGGAACGGGACGTGCTCGAACTGGTCGGCGCCGGGCTGACCAACGCCGAGATCGGCCGGCGGCTGCACCTGGCCGAGGGAACGGTGAAGATCCACGTCAGCGCGGTGCTGGCCAAACTCCACCTGACCAGCCGGGTGCAGGCCGCGATCTACGCCTACCGCGCCGGGCTCGTCGAGTGATCGGGCACGCGCATGGGTGAGGAACCGTTGCCCGGCGGGTTCATCGCCGGCGCGGTGCGGGTGGGCGGCACCGTACGCAAGGCACCACCGCGGGATCCCGCGTTCGTGCACGGGCTGCTGCGGCATCTGGACGGCTGGGCCGGCGCGCCACGGTTTTTCGGGGTCGACGGCGACGGGCGGGCGATTCTCGAATACCTCGACGGGGTGGTGCCCTGGCAGCGGGGACGGCCACCGGAATACGTACGGTCGGAGCCCAACCTACGGGCCGTGGGGCGGATGGTGCGCGAGTTCCACGACCTGACCGCCGGGACCGCGCTGGCCGGGGAGCTGGAGGTGGTCTGTCACCACGATCTGTCGCCGAAGAACACCGTCTACCGCGGGCTGGAGCCGGTGGCGTTCATCGACTGGGACGACGCAGCGCCGGGGCGGCGGGTGCAGGACGTGGCGCACGTCTGCTGGCAGTACGTCGGCCTGGGCCCGGACGTGCCGGATCCGGACGAGGCGGGACGCCTGGTGTGGGTGGTGGCGGACGGCTACCGGCTGGGCGACGCCGACCGGGCGGCACTGGTCGACACCATCCTGTGGTGGCAGGAGAGCTGCTGGCGGGGCATCCTCACCGGGGCGCAGGCCGGGCGGGCCGCGATGATCCGGCTGTGTGAGCTGGGGGCCGCCGACGAGGTGCGCGCCGCCTTCGAGTGGACCCGGCGGCACTCTGACCGAATCCGGGTCGCGCAAGGGCGGCCGGGCTGACGATGGAGGTATGGAGAAGACGCGGCCCCAGCAGGAGTCCTTGAAGATCCACGGTGACAAGCTGGCCGAGGCGTTCCGCCGGGAGAAGCCGGCCGACGACGACGCCGAGCGGGATGTGAGCCGCATGCCGCGGCACCCGGCGAGCCGGGCCCGCAGCGAGAGCGGCGACGCCGCCGGGCGCAGCTGACCCACGAGGGTGAGTGGGCAGCTCAGCCCGGCGGCGGCCCCGCGGGCCGGACCCGGCGGCCAGGCCGTGCGGTAGGGCGGGACTGATCCGGGGCGTACCGGAGAAAAGGGTTTGGAAGAGGCCGCCGGACGTGCTCAGGCGTGTTCGCGCAGGAAGGCGAGCAGGTCGTCGCCGAGCTGCTCCTTGTGGGTGTCGGTGATGCCGTGCGGCGCGCCCGGGTAGACGAGCAGCCGTGCGCCCTTGACGAGTGCGGCCGACGCCTTGCCGCCGACCTCGAACGGCACCACCTGGTCGTCGTCGCCGTGGATGACCAGGGTCGGCACGTCGAACCTGGCGAGGTCGTCACGGAAGTCGGTGGCCGAGAACGCGGCGATCGACTCGTAGGCGTTGCGGTGCCCGGCGGCCATCGACTGCAACCAGAACGCGTCCCGGACACCCTGCGAGATCTCCACACCGGGGCGGTTGTTGCCGAAGAACGGGCCGTCGGCGAGGTCCCGGTACAGCTGGGACCGGTCGGCCACCGAGCCGGCGCGGATGCCGTCGAACACCTCGATCGGGACGCCGCCGGGATTGTCGTCACGGCGCAGCATCAGCGGCGGCACGGCGGAGACGAGCACCGCCTGCGCCACCGGGGAGGTGCCGTGCCGGCCGATGTAGCGGGTGATCTCGCCACCACCGGTGGAGAACCCGACGAGCGTCACGTCACGCAGATCGAGGTGGTCGAGCAGGGCGGCCAGGTCGTCGGCGTAGGTGTCCATCTCGTTGCCGTGCCAGGTCTGGGTGGACCGGCCGTGGCCGCGCCGGTCGTGGGCGATCGCCCGGTAGCCGTTGTCGGCCAGGAACAGCTGCTGCGCCTCCCAGCTGTCGGAGTTCAGCGGCCAGCCGTGGGCGAGCACGACCGGGCGGCCGGTGCCCCAGTCCTTGTAGAAGATGTCGGTGCCGTCGGCGGTGGTCACGAAGCTCATCGGGCGGCCCTTTCGATCAGGTCGGCGAGGATGCGGGGCTGGGAGATGTGGGCGACGTGCGAGGCGGACACCTCGACCGTGCGGGCCTTGGCGCGGGCGGCCATGTGGCGCTGGGCGGCCGCCGGGATCAGGTTGTCGTTACGGGCGACCAGGTAGTACGACGGGATGTTCGCCCACGCCGGCGCGCCGGACGCGGTGTCCAGGGTGCTGGAGTCGCCGGGCCGCTGGGTGGCCCACAGCAGGTCGGCGTCCTGTCTCGACAGGTCGCCGGCGAACACTTCCCGGAACACCTCCCGCTTGACGTAGCCGTCGACGTGGCCGGCCGAGTACGGCCGGAAGTCCAGGGCGTCCAGGGTGAGTTTCGTGCCGGGGAAGATCGTCTGCAGGTGCACGACGGTGTCGCCGGCGTCGGGCGCGAACGCGGCCACGTAGACCAGCCCCTTCACGTTCGGGTTGCCGGTGGCGGCGTTGGTGATGACGACACCGCCGTAGGAGTGGCCGACCAGCACGATCGGCCCGGCGATGGTGGCCAGGATGCTGGCCAGGTAGGCGGAGTCGGAGGTGACGCCGCGCAGTGGATTGGCCGGCGCGAGCACCGGATAGCCGGCCCGGATCAGGCGTTTGAGCACTCCGGACCAGCCGGCCGCGTCGGCGAACGCGCCGTGCACCAGCACGATCGTCGGCTTCACCTTCGAGGTCGCGGCCGTGGCGGGCGCGGCGGCGGAGACGGTCGCGGTCGCCGCGGCGGCGGCACCGGCCAGAACGGTCCGCCGGGAAACGGGAGACATCAGAGGAAGCCCTTTCATCCGTACGTCGGTATGCCGATGCAACCAACGGCGGCGGCCGTGGACCATGCAGGACGACCGGCAGAAATGCGGCGGCGGGTGGCCTCCCGGGCGGCCGGGCTCTCCTCGGCGTGCAGTCGTTCGGCGGCGTACAGGCGGATCAGGTCGGGCATCCGGTAGCGGTCGGGCCCGGCGGTCTCCAGCAGGCCCAGCTCAATCAGTTCGTCGAGCCGGTCGGCGGCGTCGTCGGGGTCGGCGCCGGTGAGCGCGGTGACGACACCGGCCGCGAAGCCGGGCCCGGGAAGGTGGGCGAGCCGCCGGAACAGGGCGCGGCCCTCCCCGGACAGCTGAGCGTGGGAGCGGCCGATCGCCGCCGCCATCCCGGTGTCGCCGGCGCTGAGCAGGGCGAGCCGCCGGGCCGGGTCGGCGAGCCGGTCGGCCAGGTGCCCGGCCGTCCAGTCGCGGCGGGTGGCCAGCCGGGTCGCGGCGATCCGCAGCGCCAGCGGCAGGTGCCCGCACAGGTCGGCGATCCGGGCCGCGGCCGGACCGGTGGCCCGGTCGGTGATCGCGGCCAGCAGGGCGGCGGACTCGCCCGGCGCGAGCGGCCCGAGCGGCACCCGGGACACGCCGTCGAGGCCGCCCAGCATCCGGCGGCAGGTCACCAGGATCAGGCCGGCCCCGGCCGCGGGCAGCAGCGGCCGCAGCTGGGCCTCGTCGGCGGCGTTGTCGAGGACGACCAGGCAGCGCCGGGCGGCCAGTTCGGCCCGCAGCTGGCTGCAACGCTCGCCGGCCGTGTCGGCGATCCGGCGCGGGCCGACGCCGAGTGCCCGCAGCAGTTGACCGGCCACCTCGCCGGGGCGCGGCGGAACCGGGTCGACGCCGCGCAGGTCGGCGAACACCCGCCCGCCGGGCAACCGCAGCCGCCCGGACAGGTGGACGGCGAGGGCGGACTTGCCGGCGCCGGGCTGGCCGTGCAGCACCACGACCGGCGCCGGGGCGGCGGCGTGCCGGACGATTCGGTCGATCTCGGCGGCACGGCCGACGAAGGTGGCCGCCACCCGCGGCGGCTCGCCCCGCCACGGCCGGTCGTGTTCCCGGCGCGGCCGCAGCCCGGCCAGCCCGTGCGGGTCGGCGCCGAGAGCACCGGCCAGGGCGGCGACGGTCCGCGGCTGCGGCGCCCGGCTGTGACCGCGTTCCATGTCGCTGATCGCCCGGACGCTCACCCCGGACGCCTCGGCGAGCTGTTCCATCGTCAGTCCCGCGGTGTGGCGCAGTTCCCGTAGTCGGTCCCCGAATACCGTCATGCCACGAAGCTAGAGCGCATCTGACGGATCATCACGGATGACCGTGGTCGATCGTTGGCGTGTTGTGGCTGGTGATCTGACTGATCAGGACTGGATGCGGCTG